>CAZPCU010000093.1:0-7239 GCA_964585075.1 uncultured Rhodobacterales bacterium | reverse complement strand
GGCTCGGTGTTGATGACATGCCCGAAGGCGACATGGCCGATCTGGCCGCCCTCGACGCCCGCGCGCTCCAGCGCCGCCCGCGCCGCCGCCGCCCCGAGCGCGATGGGCGGCGTGCCGGCGAGGCTGCCCCCGAAGGTGCCGATGGCGGTGCGCGCGCCGCTCAGGATCACGATATCGTCCATGGTGAGAATCTCCGCGAAACTGTCGCGGAGAGACTAGCCCCGTGCGGCCGGGCCGTCACCCTGAGGGTGCGTTGACCTCGCGGCGCGCGGCGGCCGCGGACGGACAGGGAAGGAGGCGGCGATGGCAGAGGCGTTCCTCGATCGGATCCGGGGCGAGCTTTCCGGGCTGGAGGCCGAGGGTCTTGTAAAGCGCGAGCGCGAGATCACTTCGCCCCAGGCGGCGGAGGTGACCGTGGCAGGGCGAGAGGTGATCAATCTCTGCGCGAACAACTATCTCGGCCTTGCCGACGATCCCCGGCTGATCGCGGTGGCGAAGGCCGCGATGGACGATCACGGATGGGGCATGGCGAGCGTGCGCTTCATCTGCGGCACGCAGGACCTGCACCGCGCGCTGGAGCGGCGGCTGGCCGCCTTCCTGGAGATGGACGACGCGATTCTCTTCGCGGCCTGTTTCGACGCCAATGGCGGGCTTTTCGAGCCGCTGCTCGGGCCCGAGGACGCGGTGATCTCGGACGCGCTCAACCACGCCTCGATCATCGACGGGATCCGGCTCTGCAAGGCGCGGCGCTACCGCTATGCCAATTCCGACATGGCCGATCTCGAGGCCAAGCTCGCCGAGGCGCGCGCGGCCGGCGCGCGCGACATCCTGATCGCCACCGACGGCGTCTTCTCGATGGACGGCTATCTCGCCGATCTGCCCGGGATCACCCGGCTCGCGGCGCGCTACGGCGCCATGGTGATGGTGGACGACTGCCACGCCACCGGCTTCATGGGCCCGCGCGGCGCGGGCACGCCCGCGCATGCGGGCGTGAAGGTCGATATCCTGACCGGAACGCTCGGCAAGGCGCTGGGCGGCGCGATCGGCGGCTACGTGGCGGGGCCGCAGCCCGTGATCGACCTGCTCCGCCAGCGCGCGCGGCCCTATCTTTTCTCGAACGCGCTGCCGCCGGCGGTCTGCGCGGCGGGCATCGCGGCCATCGACATCGTGGAGGAGGGCGACGATCTGCGCGCGCGGCTCTTCGAGAACGCCGCCTACTGGCGGGCGGGGCTCGAGCGGCTTGGCTTCGACCTGCTGCCGGGCGAGCACCCGATCGTGCTGGTGATGCTGGGCGAGGCGCGCGAGGCGCAGAACATGGCCGCGCGGCTTTTCGAGGAGGGGGTCTACGTCTCGGGCTTCTTCTTTCCGGTCGTGCCGCGGGGCGCGGCGCGCATCCGCACGCAGATGACCGCGGCGCTCACGCGGGAGGAGCTCGACCGGGCGCTCGCCGCGTTCGAGCGCGCGGGCAAGGCCGAGGGAGTGATCTGATGCTGAACGACATGAAGGCGCTGGTGAAGGCCGAGCCACGCGAGGGGCTCTGGATGTGCCGGGAGCCCGTGCCCGAGATCGGCCCCGAAGACGTGCTCATCCGGGTCAGGAAGACGGGCATCTGCGGCACGGACATCCATATCTGGAACTGGGACGACTGGGCGCGGCGCACCGTGCCGGTGCCGCTCGTCACCGGCCACGAGTTCGCGGGTGAGATCGTGGAGATGGGCCGGAACGTCGAGGACCTGGCGATCGGCCTGCGCTGTTCGGGCGAGGGGCACCTGATCGGACGCCACTCGCGCCAGAGCCGCTCCGGCCGGTTCCATCTTGACCCGGAGACCCGCGGAGTCGGGGTCAACGAACCGGGCGCCTTCGCCGAGTATCTTCGGCTGCCGGCCTTCAACGTGGTGCCGCTGCCCGACGGGATCGACGACGAGATCGGCGCGATCCTCGATCCCCTGGGCAACGCGGTTCACACCGCGCTCTCCTTCGATCTGGTGGGCGAGGACGTGCTCGTGACGGGGGCGGGGCCGATCGGGATCATGTCCGCGGCGGTGGCGCGACACGTGGGTGCGCGCCACGTCGTGATCACCGACATCAACCCCGACCGGCTCGCGCTTGCTGCAAGGGTCGCCGACGTGGTGACGGTGAACGTCGCCCAGGAGGAGCTTGCCGCGGTGGAGGCGCGGCTCGGCATGAAGGAGGGCTTCGACGTCGGGCTCGAGATGTCGGGCAGCCAGGCGGCGCTCGACCAGATGGTGGAGGCGCTGGTGATGGGCGGGCGCATCGCGCTTCTGGGCATCCCGCCCGGCAAGTCCCCGGTGGACTGGAGCCGCATCGTCTTCAAGGCGATCACCATAAAGGGCGTCTATGGCCGCGAGATATTCGAGACCTGGTACAAGATGATCGCCATGCTGGAGAACGGGCTCGACGTGCGCGGCGTCATCACCCACCGCTTCCCCGTGGACCGTTACGAGGAAGGCTTCGCCGCCATGCTCTCGGGCCGGAGCGGCAAGGTGGTGCTGGACTGGACGTGAGCGCGCTCAGGCCGGCGCGGCCTCTTCCAGCGCGCGCGCGATGTCGGCCAGGAGCGAGGACGCGCCGAAGCGGAAGCGCGCGGGCGTGAGCCACGCCTCGCCCAGCTCGCGGCGCAGGAGCGCGAGCCAGGCGAGCGCGTCCTCCGCCTTCGAGATGCCGCCCGCGGGCTTGAAACCCACCTCATGGCCCGTCCGGTCGCGGTAGTCCCGGATCGCGCGCATCATGGCCAGACCCGCGGGCAGGGTGGCGTTGACCGCCTCTTTCCCCGTGGAGGTCTTGACGAACTCCGCGCCCGCCATCATCGCCACCAGCGCCGCGCGCGCGATCGTCGTCGCGTCGCCGAGCTCTCCGGTGGAGAGGATCACCTTCAGATGCGCCGGCCCGCAGGCGCGCCGGAAGGCGGCAAGCTCGTCGTGGAGGCTCTGCCAGTCCCCGGCGAGCGCGAGGTGGCGCGGGATCACCACGTCGATCTCGGCCGCACCGGCGCGCACGCTCTCCTCGATCTCCACGATCCGCGCGCGCAGGGGCGAAAGACCGTGCGGGAAACCCGCCGAGACGGCGGCCACGGGAATATCCGTTCCGGCGAGACCGTCGCGCGCCGCCGGGATCATCGCATGGTAGACGCAGACGGCCGCGACCGTGAGCCCGTCCTGCCCGATCCGGCGCGCCAGATCCGCGGGCAGCGGCGCGCGCGCCGTCGCGGCGAGCCTCCGCACGCGCTCCGGCGTGTCGTCGCCCGAAAGCGTGGTGAGGTCGATCATGCCCACGGCGCGCGCCAGCCACTCCGTGCGCTCTGCATCGGGCAGGGGGGGTATGGCTGCGGCCTCGCGCGCCAGCGCCGCGTCGTCCATCGAGACGGTTTCGAGCCACTGCAAGTCAAACCGCCCGCCGGGATTGCGGGCCGGTGCTGATCGCGAGGCCCGCTGCGCCGCCTGCGCCGGCGTTTCGGCTGCGTTGCCCATGACTTGCCCTTTCGCTCGCGGCTCACTGTGGCAGTCGCCCGGGCTTTCCACAAGGTCGCGCGCGCCCTGCGCTCTTGCCCTGTCAGGCCGTGACATCCCGCACGGGGTAGCCCAGTTCCGAGAAATCACGCGCGAAGAGCCGCGACACGATCTCCGCCGCATGCGGGGTGTAGTGCCGGGCGATCTCTCCTTCGGCGCCGGTGCTCTTGGGGCCCTTGCGCTGCAATTCGCCGAGCGGCGCGCCGAACAGCCTGCGGTGAATCGTGTCGAGATCGGCTTGCAGCGCCTCCAGACGTGCAACCATGTCGAAGCGATCCAGCGGCAATACCAGCCCATCGACCTGCGGCGCCCAGTGATTGTCCGCATGCAGCCCGCCATCGTCGAGATACTTGCAGAAGTCCTCGAAACCCGGTGTTTCTATGCCGTGCCGCGCGAACCATCGCCAAGGACCGCGTCGCTGCGTGCGCGGTTTCATGACCTTGTCGAGAAACGCCGAAAGCGTGCGCGTGTAAGGATCCCGCAAAATGACGAACTTGAAATAATCGGTCTCGACCGCGCGCACCTGCGCCGCCGAAAGCCGGGAGGGCCTCACGAAGCGATGCTTCGGCGAGACGGAGTCTTCCGGGCCGAAGATACGGTTTGCCAGAAGGCTCGTGACCGTGCTGTTGGCGTTCTTCGGAAGGCGATTGTAGAGGAAGCCGGTCTGCGGACAGACCGCGACGCGCATATCGACTTCGACCCACCAAAGGCCGCCGCGGTAGGGGTGGCGCCGGTAGAATGGCGTCAGGCGGTTCGCCGTGCCGCCGATCAGTCTGTTTGCGAGGCCCAGTCCCGGATACGGGTATTGTGCCTGGGTCATTGGCGGCTCATCTCAGCGCCTCGAGAAGCGCGAGCGAGGCGTAGCCGTCGGGGACCATGCCGCGGGAGTCCTGGAAGGCGCGCACCGCAGCGATGGTGAGCGGCCCGATCCGCCCGTCGATGCCCTTCGTGTCGAAGCCCGCGGCGCTCAGGCGGCGCTGCATCTCCTTGCGTTCGTCGTAGGTGAGCGCCCGGTCGTCGCGCGGCCAGCCGCCCCGGATCGGCGGCCCGCCCCGCAACCGGTCGGCCAGGTGGCCCACCCCGATCACGTAGGCGTCGGCGGTGTTGTAGCGCTCCAGCACCTCGAAATTCTTGAAGATCAGGAACGCCGCGCCCTTCGATCCTGCCGGCAGGAGCACCGAGGCCGCGCCGAAATCCCGCACCGGGCGGCCGTCCATGCCGACCACGCCGAGCTGCGCCCAGTCCGACGGCATCTTGACGATCTCGCGGTCGGCGAGGCGGTAGTCGAAGCCTTGCGGAAGCTCTACCTCGACGCCCCAGGGCATGCCCTTCACCCAGCCGAAATGCTCCAGGTAGGCGGCCGTCGAGGCGAGCGCGTCGGTCGGATCCTCGCCCCAGATCTCGCGCCGGCCGTCGCCGTCGAAGTCCTCGGCATGGGCGAGGTAGGAGCTGGGCATGAACTGGGTGTGGCCCATGGCCCCGGCCCAGCTGCCCTTCATGTTGCGCGCCGTGGTGTCTCCGCTTTGCAGGATCTTCAGCGCGGCCACGAGCTGTTCCTCGAAGAAGGTGCCGCGGCGGCCGTCGAAGGCCAGCGTGGCCATGGCCTCGATCACGTCTGTTTCGCCGCGGAAGGCGCCGTAGGCGGACTCCAGCCCCCAAATCGCGGCGACGACCTCCTTCTCGACGCCGTAACGCGCCTCGATACGCTCCAGGGTCGCGCCGTGGCGTTCGAGCGCGGCGCGGCCGTTGCGGATGCGCGTCTCGGACACGGCGCTGTCGAGGTAGTCCCAGATCGTCTTGGTGAATTCCGACTGGTTGCGGTCGCGCTCGATGATCGCGGCGTCGTAGCGCACGCCGCGGAAGGCGGCATCGAGCACGTCGTCCCGGATTCCCTGCGCTCGGGCGCGGGCGCGGAAGCCCCCGATCCAGTCGCGGAACGCGGCGTCCTTGGCGGCGGGCACGGGCATCCTGGTCTCCGTGGCGACGGTCACGAGATCGGCGGGCCGCGTCCTGGGCCGGAGCGACGCGCCCGGGAGGAAGACGGCCACCGCGGGCCGAAGCTCGGCCGAGAGCGCCGCGGCGGCGCGCGCCTCGGGGCGCGGCGAGGCGTCTGGCCCGGCCCCGGCGGAGACGGGGAGGAGAAGCGCGGCGGCGAGAGGGCCGGCGAAACGGGGATGGATCATGGGCTGCTCGGGTCGCTGGATTTTTGTGAAGAATAGCGCGAACCGCCCGTTTCCGAAAGCCGCGCATCGCCCCCGACGCCCGCTCTGGCGGGCGCTCGCCTAGCGCCTTGGCTTCCGTGTCACCTTGCGCTTCGCCTTGGCGTCCTTGTGCCGGGCGCGCTGGAGCTTGCGCTTCGCAGGCTTGCCCCGCGGCGCCGAGGGGCGCGGCATCTTCCGGTCCTCGAGCTCGACCAGTTCGAGCGCGAGCCCCCCGGTCACAGGCGCCGCCTCCGTCAGGCGGACGGTCACGCGCTGGCCCGCCGAGATCTTCGTGCCGGTGTCCGCGCCCATGAGCGTGCCGCTCTCGCGGTCGAAGTGGAAATACTCGTGGCCCAGCGCGCGCATCGGAATGAGACCGTCCGCGCCCGTCTCGTCGAGCTTCACGAAGACGCCGAAGCGCGCGATGCCGCTGATGCGCCCGGTGAACTCCGCGCCCACGCGGTCCGAGAGGTAGGAGGCGAGGTAGCGGTCATTGGTGTCGCGCTCGGCCATCATCGAGCGCCGCTCCGTCTCGGAGATGTGCGTCGCGGTCTGCTCCAGCCTCTCGATCTCTTCCCGCGACAGGCCGTCGTCGCCCCAGCCATGGGCGGTGATGAGCGCCCGGTGCACCACGAGGTCGGCGTAGCGCCGGATCGGCGAGGTGAAATGCGCGTAGGATTGCAGCGCGAGGCCGAAATGCCCGAAATTCGCGGGCGAGTAATAGGCCTGCGTCATCGATCGCAGGGTGGAGAGGTTGATGAGCTCCGCCTCGTCGGTACCCGCGGCCTGGTCGAGCAGGCGGTTGAGGTGCTCGGTCTTCAGCACCTGGCCCTTGGCCAGCGTGAAACCCGCGGCCTCCGCGGTGTCGCGCAGGCTTTCGAGTTTCTCCGGCGAGGGTTCCTCGTGCACCCGGAAGAGCAGCGGGGACTTGCGCGCGATCAGCGTCTCGGCGGCGGCCACGTTGGCCAGCACCATGAACTCCTCGATGAGGCGGTGCGCGTCGAGCCGGTCGCGGAAGTTCACCGAGACGACCTTGCCCTCCTCGGAGAGCTCCACCTTGCGCTCGGGCAGGTCGAGGTCGAGGGGCTGGCGCGACTCGCGCGCCCGGACGAGCGCGCGATAGGCCGCGAAGAGCGGGTGGATGACCTCTTCGACCATCGGTCCGGTCCTGCCGTCGGGCGCACCGTCCTCGGCCGCCTGGACCTGTTCATAGGTGAGCGAGGCGGCCGAGCGCATCAGCCCGCGCTGGAATCGGTGCGCGATCTTGCGCCCGGCGGTGTCGATCTGCATGCGCACCGCGATCACCGGGCGCGGCACGCCCTCGTGCAGCGAACAGAGATCGCCCGACAGCCGGTCGGGCAGCATCGGCACCACGCGGTCGGGGAAGTAGCTCGAGTTCCCGCGCTTCCTCGCCTCCCTGTCGAGGGCCGAGCCGGGCCGGACGTAATGCGCCACGTCGGCGATGGCGACCCAGATGACGTGCCCGCCCGCGTTCTTCGGATCGTCGTCGG
>CAZPCU010000092.1:0-7244 GCA_964585075.1 uncultured Rhodobacterales bacterium | reverse complement strand
TGGTAGACGCACTTGGTTTAGGTCCAAGCGCCGCAAGGCGTGGGGGTTCGAGTCCCTTCACCCGCACCAGTCACACCATGGCGCGAGACCGGCGCAGACGCGGGCCGCGGCCCGCAACCACCCGGCATGGCGAGATTCGCCACAAATTCCCCGCGCCGCCGCGCGGCCCCTTGCGCCTTGACCCCGCCGCCCCTAGAAGGGCGTGAATTTTCCAGCGCCGCCGGGGTGGCGCGCCCGACGAGATGAAGGACGAAGGAATGTCTGTCACCGAGACGCTGAACGAAGGCCTCAAGCGCGGCTACGAGCTTATCATCACCGCCCAGGAGCTGGACGACAAGGTTCATGAGAAACTGGCCGAGGCCCAGCCCGAGATCGAAATGAAGGGGTTTCGCAAGGGCAAGGTGCCGCTGCCGCTTCTCAAGAAGCAATTCGGCCAGCGCCTGCTCGGAGAGGCGATGCAGGAAAGCATCGATACGGTGATGAACGCCCATTTCGCGGAAACCGGCCACCGCCCCGCGATGCAGCCCGAGGTCAAGATGACCAACGAGGACTGGAAAGAGGGCGACGACGTGCATGTCGAGATGTCCTACGAGAAACTGCCGGAGATCCCGGAGCTGGACATGGGCGCGCTCGAAATGGAGCGCCTCGTGGTCAAGGCCGGTGACGACGAGATCGATGAGGCGCTCGGCCAGCTCGCCGAGAACGCGCAGGATTTCGAGGATCGTCGCAAGGGCTCCAAGGCCAAGGACGGCGACCAGGTGGTGCTCGATTTCGTTGGCAAGGTAGACGGCGAAGCCTTCGAGGGCGGCGCGGCGGAGGATTTCGCGCTGGTTCTGGGCTCGGGCCAGTTCATTCCCGGCTTCGAGGAGCAGCTCGTCGGTGCGAAGGCCGGCGATGAGCGCGACGTGACCGTGACCTTCCCCGAGGAATACGGCGCTGCGGAGCTTGCGGGCAAGGAGGCGGTGTTCTCTTGCACGGTCAAGGCGGTGAAGGCTCCCAAAGCGGCCGAAATCGACGACGAGCTGGCCAAGCGCTACGGCGCCGAGGATCTCGCGCAGCTCAAGACGCAGGTCGCCGAGCGGCTCGAAGCGGAATACCAGGGCGCCGCGCGGGCGGTGATGAAGCGCAACCTCCTCGACAAGCTCGACGAGACCGTGAGCTTCGAGCTGCCGCCCTCTCTGGTCGAGGCCGAGGCCAAGCAGATCGCTCACCAGCTCTGGCACGACGAGCACCCTGAAGAGCAAGGGCACGACCACGGCGAGATCGAGACGACCGAGGAACACACCAAGCTCGCCGAACGGCGGGTGAAGCTGGGTCTCCTGCTCGCCGAAGTGGGCCGGCAGGCCGAGGTCGAGGTGACCGACGCCGAGATGACCCAGGCGATCATGAACCAGGCCCGCCAATATCCGGGCCAGGAGCGCGCCTTCTTCGACTTCGTCCAGCAAAACGAGCAGGTTCGCCAGCAGATCCAGGCGCCGATCTTCGAGGACAAGGTGGTCGATCACGTCTTCGAACACGCGAAGGTGGCCGAGAAAGAAGTCTCGAAAGAAGAGCTCGAGAAGGCCGTCGAGGCGCTCGACGACGAGTGAATTCGGGCTCCGACCTGCAGATAGGCGCAGGCCGACACCAAGCCAGGCTCTCGATCCTGCCTGCGCCGGCGGGGGCAGACGGGCGAGACGAAGCGGGCCGCTCTCGGGGCGGCCCTTTTCGTCTCCCGCACCCCTTCATCTTGGCAGAAATACTCCAGGGGTTCGGGGGCAGAGCCCCCGGGGCCTGCGTGGCCCGAACGCGATGAGGATGGGGCGCTGGGTCAGCCGCGCAGACCGGTCGCCTCGAGAAGGCCCAGTCGTTTTGCCTCGTAGTAATAGCCACGCGCATACCATTGCATCGCCTCGCTCCTGTCGCCATGGGCGACGATATAGGCGCCGCGCAGGTATTTCACCGCGTATTTCAGGTTGACGTTCGCGTCGAGCAACTCCTGCGGCGGGCCGCGGTGGCCCATGGTACGCGCGGTTTGCGGCAGGATCTGCATCAGCCCCCAATAGGGGCCGTTGCGCGCCTCGGGGCGGTGGGCGCTCTCTCGCACGATCTGTGCATGGACGAGATCGCGCGGCACGTCATAATAGTCCGCCCACTTGTTGATGAGTGCGCGCAGGGCGGGCGTTTCGTTGGGGTGAAGCGGCGGGTCGAAGCTGCCCGGCGATTTCGAGGCTACGGACCGCCCACGGCCGCAGGCGGCGAGCCCGAGCCCAAGGCAAAGGGACAATGCCGCGCGGCGGGTGTGGAATTGCATCTCGGCCTCCCGGTTTTCTTACACGATGAGCCATCTACGGGCGCAGGGCCAGCCCGTGCCGCCGAGCTCGGCATGGCTTCGCCTATCGCACGGTGACGGGCAGGCGCGTGTAGCCGCGAAAACGTGCCAGCCCCAGGCGTTCGCGCGGGCCATTTCCCGCAAGTCGGGGGAAGCGTTCGACGAGCTTGCCGATGGCGATGCGCCCCTCGATACGCGCCAGCGTAGCCCCGAGGCAGACATGCGCGCCGGTGATGAAGGCAAGCTGCCGGTTGGGCTTGCGGGTGATGTCGAACCGGTCGGGATCGTCGAATACCGCCGGATCGCGGTTGGCCGCGGCGATGGAGGTGTGGATATAGGTGCCCTCGGCCAGCACCGTATCTTCCAGCTCGATCTCGGTGCTCGCGCGCCGATTGCCGATCTGGAGCGGGCTTTCGACGCGCAGGACTTCCTCAACGGCGGTGGCAACGTGGCCGGGTTCGTCACGCAGAAGGCGGTTCTGGTCGGGATGGTCGAGCAGGAGCCCCACCGCGTTTCCCACGAGGCTGGTCGTGGTCTCGTGGCCGGCGTTCAGAAGGAAGATGCAGTTCTGGATCAGTTCCTCCTGGGTGAGCCGGCGGCCCTCGTGCTCGCCGAAGATGAGGGCTTCGAGCACCTCGCCCTGTGCCGCGCCGTCGGGATGGGCGCGGCGGTGGTCGATCAGATCGTTCAGGATCTCCGAAAACTCCGCCACCGCGCGGTTGCCGGCTTCGAGCCGCTCGGGGGGCACCACCGGGTCGAGCGCGCCGAGGATGGCGAGCGAATAACCGCGCAGGCGGGGGCGGATACCCTCGGGTACGCCGAGCATGAAAGAAATGATCTCGGTGGGAAGGATCTTGGCGAAATCCTCGATCATGTCGAACGCGCCCATGTCTTCGACGCGGTCGAGGAGCCGATCGACGATGGTGTCGATCAGCGGTTCGAACTCGGCCAGCTTGCGTGGCGTGAAGGCGCCTGAGACGAGCTTGCGAACGGTGGTGTGATAGGGCGCGTCGTTGAACACGAGGCTTCGCGTGTGGTGGCGATGGAGCGGGCAATCGCCGAATTTCGTGGCGAATTCATCTGTCTTATCGGAGAGCATCTCGCGCGATTGGTAGACCTTCAGCACATCCGCGTGGCGGGTGAGAAACACCGAGCCGTCGGCGTTGCGGTGCACCGGGCTTTCACGGCGCAGCCGATGCAGAACCGGGTGTGGGTTTTCGATGAACGCTGCCCCGATCCGGTTCACGTCGAACGCGTCGACCGTCGTCTCCATGCCCGCCTCCCTCGTTGCGGTGCGAGCCTAGGCCGGGCCGGAGAGGGGGGCAAGCGGCAAAGAAAACGCCGCGCGGAGGCCAGCCCCGCGCGGCGCGAATTGCCGGTGATCGAGAGCCTCAGTCTTGCTTGGGCTCTTCCTCTTCGGTGCCCGCGGCTTCTTCCGAGACGGCCTCGGCCAGTTCCTCGTCGTCGGAGGTGGCCGCGCCGATATCCTCGAACAGTTCCGCGATCTCGAAATCGGCCGCGGCCTCTTCCTCGGCGGCGGCGTCCTGGATCGACTTGCCGGAGGCTTGCAACTCGGCCTCTTCCGGCGAACGGGCGACGTTGAGCGTGATCGTGACCATCACCTCGGGGTGCAGGTGCACCTCGACCTCGTGCAGGCCCAGCGTCTTGATCGGCTGGCGGATGAGCACCTGCTTGCGGTCGATGCTGTAACCCGCCTCGGTGGCCACCGCGGCCGCGTCGCGGGTGGTGACCGAGCCGTAGAGGTTGCCGCCGTCGGAAGCGGCACGAATCACCACGAACTGCTGGTCGCCGAGCTTTTCGGCGAGCGCCTCGGCTTCCTTGCGGGTTTCGAGGTTGCGCGCTTCGAGCTGGGCTTTCTGCTCCTCGAAACCGGAGATGTTCTCCTTCGAGGCGGTCAGCGCCTTGCCCTGCGGCAGGAGATAGTTGCGCGCGAACCCGTCGCGCACCCGCACCTCCTCGCCCATCTCGCCGAGCTTGGGCACGCGCTCCAGGAGGATGACTTGCATGATGGTCTCCTTACTTCACGGCATAGGGCAAGAGCGCGAGAAAGCGCGCGCGCTTGATGGCGCGGGCCAGTTCGCGTTGCTTCTTTGCCGAGACGGCGGTGATACGCGAGGGCACGATCTTGCCGCGCTCCGAAATATAGCGCTGCAGGAGCTTGGTGTCCTTGTAGTCGATCTTGGGCGCGTTCTCGCCGGAGAACGGGCAGACCTTGCGACGGCGGAAAAACGGTTTCGCTGCCATGGGTTCGTCTCCTTCTCTCAGCGGTCGCGGCCACGGCGGTCGCCGCGGTCGTCACGTTTCTGCATCTGGATCGAGGGGCCGTCCTCGTGCGCCTTCACCTTCACGGTGAGTACGCGCATGACGTCGTCGTGCAGCCGCATGAGGCGCTCCATCTCCTGCACCGCCCCGGCGGGGGCATCGGTTTTCAGGAAGGCGTAGTGGCCCTTGCGGTTCTTGTTGATCTTGTAGGCCATCGTCTTGACGCCCCAGTACTCGCTGTCGACGAGTTTGCCCCCGTTGTCGGAGAGCACGGTGCCGAAATGTTCGACAAGGCCTTCGGCCTGCGCGCTGGACAGATCCTGACGCGCGATGACCACATGCTCGTAAAGCGGCATGTTCACTCCAGTTCTTCTCGAGCGCACTTCAAAGGGCGGCGATTTCTTTCCGCTGCCGGCCCACGAGAGGTTGCGCTGGTTCAACGTGTCTGCGGAAAGACCCGTGGCTTATACACGGCCGCGGGGCCCGCGCAACCCTTCAAGGCATTCGCGAAGATGACCCGAAGGCGTCGCAATTCGGCCCGATTCCCGACGTCACTATCGACTGTGTGGGGCGCCCATCCGGGTTTCGGTCATGACGGTTTATGCAGATATCCTTCCGGAGAGCGGCGAAGCCGTCGCGACGCCCCGGCGTCTCCGGATCCACGATACGCAGTGGGGCTTCATCGTGCATGAAACCGCGCGGGACGCGCGCGGCGTCCTCGCCGAGACCTGGTGGAAATTCATCGCCTTCGCCGCCCTCGTCGCCGCCGGCGCGCAGTGGCTCCTGCCGGGGTCGCTCTTCACCGGGGACGTGCTCATCATGAAGCTCGGCCTGACCGCGGGGCTCGCGGGCACGGCGGTGTGGCTGCTTCGGAACGCCTCGCCCGATGGCTGGCCGGAACTTCAGGTGGATGCCGTCCGCCGCGAGATCCGCGTCGCCACGCGCCACGCCAGCGGATCGTCGCGGGTCCGGAGCCGGATCGCGATGCGCGATATCGAGGCCTGCTTCGTACGGCCCGGCCGCGAGGACGAGACCGAACTCTGCTTTCGCGTCCTCGCCCAGGACGAGCCGGTGCGGATCGCGGCCGGTACCGCGAGCGATCTCGCTCCCGTCCTCGAGCGCCTGACCCGCGACCTGCGCACCCCGCGCGAGCGTGTCGCGCTTCGCATGGCAGGCTGACCGCCGCCTTCCGGCAGGTCCCGCCCCGTCCCGATCGCTTGTGCGGTTCGCCCGCGCAAGTTAGACCGTCGCGACCGTTGCAGGGACCGAGGGGTGAAGATGAGCCGGGCATTCGTATTTCCGGGGCAGGGCGCGCAGACAATCGGCATGGGGCGCGATCTCGCCCGGGTCTATCCCGCTGCGAAGGCCGTGTTCGACGAGGTCGACGCGGCCCTGGGCGAGCCGCTTTCGGCGCTGATCTGGGAGGGCGACCAGGACACGCTCACGCTGACCCGCAATGCGCAGCCGGCGCTGATGGCCACCTCGCTGGCGGTCATGGCGGCGCTGAAGGCCGAAGGCGTCGGCGTCGAGGCCGCGTCCTTCGTCGCGGGGCATTCTCTCGGCGAGTATTCGGCGCTGGCGGCGGCCGGCGCGATCTCTCTGACCGACGCCGCGCGACTCCTGCGTCTCCGGGGCGAGGCGATGCAGAAAGCCGTCGCGCCGGGCGCGGGGGCGATGGCCGCGATCCTGGGCCTCGGTCTCGACGAGGTGCGGGCGGTGGCCTCCGAAGCCGCGCAGGGTGACGTGGTCGAGGCCGCGAACGACAATGACCCGGCGCAGGTCGTGATCTCGGGCCATGCCGCGGCCGTCGAGCGGGCGGCGGAACTGGCCAAGGCGAGCGGCGCGAAGCGCGCGCTGATGCTGCCGGTCTCCGCCCCTTTCCACTGCGCGCTCATGCAGCCTGCGGCGGACGCCATGACCGAGGCGCTGGCGGGTGTCGAGATCCGGGCGCCGAAAGTGCCGCTCGTGGCCAACGTGCGCGCCGAGGCGGTGACCGATCCCGCCACCATCCGCGATCTTCTCGTCCGGCAGGTGACGGCCGCGGTCCGATGGCGCGAAAGCGTGGCATGGATGGCGGGGCGGGGCGTCACCGACTTCTGGGAGATCGGCGCAGGCAAGGCGCTGTCCGGCATGGTCCGCCGGATCGCGAGGGACTCCGCGACGCGGGCGGTGCTGTCGCCCGACGACGTCGCGGCGGCGGCGAAGTGCGTGGACACCTGACGGCGCGGAGCGGCCAGCGCCACCAACAATGGAATCATGAGCTTGGAGCCCCGTCCGACCCCGGGCATCGCGGGTCGGCCCCGGTTTCGGTGGCAAGGGGGTCGCCAGATTTGCTAGAGGAGGGCAACGGATCGGATCGAAAGGGCCAGGCATGTTCGACCTTACTGGAAAGGCGGCGCTCGTCACGGGCGCCTCGGGCGGCATCGGGGGCGACATCGCGCGGGCGCTTCATGGCGCCGGGGCGACGGTCGGATTGTCGGGCACGCGCACGGAGCCCCTCGGCGACCTTGCGCGGAACCTCGGAGAGCGGGCCCACGTCCTGCCCTGCAACCTTTCGGACGCCGCGGCCGTCGAGGCGCTGCCGAAACAGGCCGTGGAAGCGATGGGCTCTGTCGACATCCTCGTCAACAACGCGGGCATCACCCGCGAC
>CAZPCU010000091.1:0-7265 GCA_964585075.1 uncultured Rhodobacterales bacterium | reverse complement strand
GTCCTCGTACTGCTTGGTGCGCACGTCGCCGTCCTGCGCCTGCGCGGCGAGCGCCGTCGCGGCCAGAAGCGACGCGGCGAGCGCGCCGGCGAGCGGGGCGCGTCTGCTGCCTGACTTGCCTGACATCGAGTGTTTCCGCCCTGTCTGCCCGGGTTTGGACCGGTTTGAGCAAGGGTAAAGGAGCCTCCGGGACGTGACAACGCCTTTTGCCGCAACCCGCTTCCCCTCGGCCAGCCATCTGCTAAGTGAGGGCCGACGTTTCAAACCGGGGACAGACCGATGGCCGACAGGTTTCGCCTGACGCTCGCGCAGCTCAACCCCACGCTCGGCGACCTCGACGGCAACGCCGCGCGGGCGCGCGACGCGTGGGCAGAGGGAAAGCGCGCGGGCGCGGACATGGTGGCGCTGCCCGAGATGTTCATCCCCGGCTACAATCCCCAGGATCTCGTCCTGAGGCCGGCCTTCCAGAGCGCGGTTATCGAGACGGTCGAGCAACTGGCGTGCGACTGCGCCGACGGACCGGCGCTCGGCGTGGGCGGGCTCTGGCTCGAAGGGACGCAACTGCACAACGCCTGGTTCGTGCTGAAGGCGGGCGAGATCGCGGCGGTCGCGCTCAAGCACCACCTGCCGAACTACCTCGTCTTCGACGAGCTGCGCACCTTCCGCCCGGGCCGGATCTCGGGGCCCTACGCGGTGGGGCAGGTCCGCCTCGGCAGCCCGGTCTGCGAGGATGCGTGGTTCCCGGACGTGGCCGAGACGCTCGCCGAGACCGGGGCGGAGATCCTGCTCGTGCCGAACGGCTCGCCCTATTACCGCGACAAGCGCGACGTGCGGCTCAACCACATGGTCGGGCGCGTCGTCGAGACGGGCCTGCCGCTCGTCTACCTCAATCTCGTGGGCGGACAGGACGACCAGGTGTTCGACGGGGGCAGCTTCGTGCTGAACCCGGGCGGCCGGCTCGCCGTTCAGCTTCCCGTCATGGAGGAGGCGGTCGCCCATGTGGATTTCCGCCGCACCGCCGAGGGCTGGGAGGCGGAAGAGGGCGTGCGCGCCCATGTCCCCGACGCGCTGGAGCAGGACTATCATGTCTGCGTGCTCGCGCTGCGCGACTACCTCGCCAAGAGCGGCTTCTCGAAGGTGCTTCTCGGCCTCTCCGGCGGGGTGGACAGCGCCCTCGTCGCCGCGATCGCGGCCGACGCGGTGGGCGCACAGAACGTCCGCTGCGTGATGCTGCCCTCCGAATACACCTCGGCGCAGTCGCTGGAGGACGCCGCCGCGGTGGCGCGGAACCTCCGCGCCCGGCTCGACGAGCTGCCGATCTCGGGGCCGCGCACCGCGGTGACGGAGGCGCTCGCGCCCTTCTTCGAGGGGCTCGCGCCGGACGTGACGGAGGAGAACGTGCAGTCGCGCCTGCGCGGCCTTCTGCTGATGGCGCTGTCGAACAAGTTCGGGGAAATGCTGCTCACCACCGGCAACAAGTCCGAGGTGGCGGTGGGCTACGCCACGATCTACGGGGACATGGCGGGCGGCTACAACCCGATCAAGGACCTCTACAAGACGCGGGTCTTCGCGCTTTGCCGCTGGCGTAACGCGCATCACCGGCCCTGGATGAAGGGCCCCGCGGGCACGGTGATTCCCGAGCGCGTGATCGAGAAGCCGCCCTCGGCCGAACTCGCCCCCGGCCAGCGGGACAGCGACTCTCTGCCGCCCTACGCGCGGCTCGACGGGATGCTCGAGATCCTCGTGGACCGGGACGGCTCCATCGAGGATTGCGTGGCGGCGGGCTACGACCGGGCCGAGGCGGCGCGGGTCGAGCACCTGATCTACCTGTCGGAATACAAGCGCTTCCAGTCCGCCCCCGGCGCGCGTGTCTCGCGCCGCGCCTTCTGGCTCGACCGGCGCTATCCGATCGTCAACCGCTGGCGCGAGGGCGCGCGGCGCAACCACTGAGCGCCCGCGCGCCTCATTCCCACCAGCGGTCGATCGCTGCGATGTCGTCGTCCGACCAGCCGAAATGGTGGGCGAGTTCGTGGACGGTCACATGCGCCACGAGCGCGCCCAGCGTCACGTCGCCGCGATCTGCCCATTCGTCCAGGATCGGCCTGCGGAACAGCCAGACGGTGTCGGGGCCGTGCGGCTGGTCGCTCACCGATTTACCGGTCATCGGGATTCCGTCGTAAAGGCCGGTGAGCTCGAACGGATCCTCGATCTCCATGTCGGAGAGCATCCAGTCCGGCGCGAACTCCTCCACCCGGAGCGCGACCTCGCGCGCGGCGGGGCGGAACGCCTCTGGAAGCGCGTTTAGCGTGGCGCGGGCGAGTCGCTCGATATCCTCGGCGGAAGGCGCGACGAGATCCATGGCCGCGATCATCGCGCGGCGCCCGGGCTCAGAGCAAGAGCTGGTAGGAATGGGGCACGTAGGCGTAGCCGTCGCCGCGCGTCTCCACGTAGCCCACGCCCGGCCAGGGCATGTGATAGCCGATGAAGGGCGTGCTGTCGGCCGCGAGCATGTCGAGCAGGCGCCGGCGTGTCGCCGCGGCGGCCTCCTTGTCGCGGTCGAAGAGCACCTCCCAGTCGGGATGGGCGAGCGACCAGACGTAGTGGTTGGCGAAGTCGGCGGCGATCAGCAGGGGGCGCCCGGCGCTTTCGACCATGTAGGCCATGTGGCCCGGCGTATGGCCGAAGGCGGCCATCGCGGTGACGCCCGAGGCGACGGAGTCCCCGTCTTCGAGGAACGCGATCTTCCCCGCCCCGGAGAGCGGCCGAACCTTGGCCTCGAAGCTTTCGTCGCCCGACATGTCCCAGGCGTCGAACTCGACCGCGCCGGTCAGGTAGCGCGCGTTCGTGAAGGTCTCGGCATCGCCCTCCATCAGTCCGCCGATATGGTCGCCGTGCATGTGGGTGATGACGACCGTGTCCACCTGGTCGGCCGTGTAGCCCGCGGCCTCGAGCGCCGCCACGGTGCCGGCAGGCGCGAGGCCGGTGTCGAAGAGGATGAGCTCGCTGCCCGTGTTCACCACCGTGGGGGTGAAGAAGAACTGCGCCGCGTCGGTGGGGATGTTCGCTTCCTCGGAGACCTCTGCGAAGCGCTCCTGCGAGACGTTCATGCCGAAGATGTTCTTCGGCTCCTCTACCGCGCGGGTTCCGGCGAGGATCGTCGTCACCTCGAAATCGCCCAGCTTGAAGCGGTTGAAGCTCGGCATGCCGGCGCCGAGCATCGGGGCCGAGGCGCCGGCACGCCCCGCGGTCGCGGCGGCGAGCGGCAGGGCCGCGGCGCCCGCGAGCGCCTGGCGACGGGTCATCTTGGACTCTGGCATCGAGGAACCTCCCAATCTTGTCCTGACCACAGCATAGCGGCGCAGCGGGCGGTTGGCTGTGCGTCGGCGCACATTGACTGTTGGCGGAAGCGGCCACCTCCCCGCGCGGGCGGGAAAGGACGCTTCCGAAGCCATTGGAAAGCCATTGTCCGGTGCTTGGCAAGATCCCGCGCGCCGCCGACGCCTCCAGGGCGCAACGGGAAGGGCGGGCGCCGGCCTTCCCGGGCGGATGCGGCTCCGCTCCGCGTTGGCCGCGATCTCGCGCTTGCCGCGCGCTGGACAAGCTTCAGCCCCTGTGACAGACGATCCGCCCGACAGGAGAGCCGCCATGACCACCACCCGTTTCGCCCCCTCGCCCACGGGCTACCTGCATGTGGGCAACCTGCGTACGGCGCTGATGAACTACCTGATCGCGCGCAAGGCGGGGGGCACCTTCATCCTGCGGATCGACGACACCGACCCGGATCGCTCGAAGGAGGAATACGTCGAGGCGATCAAGGAGGATCTCTCCTGGCTCGGCATCTCCTGGGACCGTCTCGAGCGGCAGTCCGCGCGGCTCGACCGGTACGAGGCCGCCGCCGAGCGGTTGCGCGGGATGGGGCGGCTCTACGAGTGTTTCGAGACTCCCACGGAACTCGACCTCAAGCGCAAGAAGCAGCTCAACATGGGCCGCCCGCCGGTCTACGACCGCGCGGCCCTGGCGCTTTCCGAAGAGGAGAAGGCCAGGCTGCGTGCCGAGCGCGGCGCCGGGCACTGGCGGTTCAAGCTCCTGCACGAGCGGATCGAGTGGGAGGACGGGATTCTCGGGGCCCTCTCCATCGACGCGGCGAGCGTCTCGGACCCGGTGCTCATCCGCGGCGACGGGCAGGTCCTCTACACGCTCGCCTCGGTCGTGGACGATACCGAGATGGGCGTGACGGACGTGGTGCGGGGCTCCGACCACGTCACCAACACCGCGACGCAGATCCAGATCATGGAGGCGCTGGGCGGCGCGGTCCCCCGCTTCGCGCATCACTCGCTGCTCACCGGTCCGCAGGGCGAGGCGCTCTCCAAGCGGCTCGGCACGCTCAGCCTGCGCGACCTGCGCGCGGCGGGGGTGGAGCCGCCGGCGCTTCTCGGCCTGCTGGCGCGCCTGGGCTCGGCCGATCCCGTGGAGCTCCGCGCCGATCTCGACGAGATCGCGGCAGGCTTCGACATCACCCGCTTCAGCGCGGCGCCCACCAAGTTCGACGTCGACGACCTCTACCCCCTCACCGCGCGCTACCTGCACGGTCTGCCCTTCGAGGCGGTGCGGGAGGACATCGCTGCGCTCGGCGTCCCGGACGATCTGGCCCAACGGTTCTGGGAGGTGGCGCGCGAGAACATTGCCACGCGGAAGGAGCTCGCCGACTGGTGGGCGCTCTGCCGCGACGGGGCGGAGCCCGATATCGCGCCCGGGGACGCGGAGTTCGTGGCGGAGGCCATGGAACTCCTGCCGCCGCCGCCCTACACCGCCGAGAGCTGGGGAGACTGGACGGCAGCGGTGAGGGAGAAGACGGGCCGCAAGGGCAAGGCGCTCTTCATGCCGCTCCGGAAGGCGCTCACCGGACGGGCGCGCGGCCCCGAGATGGCCGACCTGATGCCGCTTCTCCAGAAGGTCAGGGGAAAGAACTGAGCCCGCTTTCGAGCGCGTCGCGCTCGGCGTCGGTGAGCGCGTCGGCAGTGTAGCGCCGCGCCTCCCGGCGCATCCTTTCCGCGGCGGCGGCGAGACCGGCGTCGCGGTGCGCCGAGAGCCGATCGAGCGCCGCGTCGAGTTCGCGCGCCACCATCACCGTGCCCGCGCCGTCCCGGGCCACCGGGCCGAAGGCGTCCGAGACCAGATCCCAGGCCGTGACCTCGGGCACGCGCACGTTGGGGTAGGCCACGTCGCCCGCGCCTTCCTCGGGGGCGCCGGTCTCCCAGAGCAGGGCCAGGGAGCGGTGGATGACATCGATCGCCGTGCCGGGGTCGTTCACGCCCGGAGAGAGCGCGCGCTCGGCGATCTCGGCGAGGATCACGAGGCCGAGCCGCGCGTCCTGGTCGAAGCTGCGCTGGTCGGCCAGCGTGAAATGGCCCGCGAGGCGCTCCGGCGCGCCGCCGCAGTCGCCCAGCACATGGGCGAGGGGATGGCCCGCGACGATGAAGGCGCCGGGCGGCGCGGCCACGATGGCCTCGCCGCCGCCGTCGCGCATCGCGGCGTCGAGCCGCACGATGTCGATGAACTGGATGTACCCGCTGCGCGGCGCGGGGACGGGCTGTGCACCCGCCGGCGGGGGACGTCCGCCCTTGCAGGGCACGCCGCCGAGCGCCGGCCGTGCGGCCCTCGCGGCAAGGCTCGTCCGGGTCCGCGCGGTGATCGTGTGGAGCGTGTGGTCCATGCTGCCGAGCTGGGAGAGATGTCCGATCCAGCGCAGGATGGCGATGATGATGAGCGCCACCACGCCAACCGTGAACACGAACACCACGACGGAGGCCGCCGGGCTGTAGAGCCCCGCCCGGTAGAGCACGATGGCCGCGAGGGAGAAGATGAAGGCGCCGACGAAGGTGGCGAGCACCGTCTGGGTGGTGGTGTCCTCCATCAGGATCCGGTAGGCGCGCGGCGTGGCCTGCCCCGAGGCGGCGCGGTAGGCCGAGACCATCACGTTGAGCGAGAAGGTCGTCACGGCGAGCATGGTCGAGGCGAGGATGGTCAGCACCGGCAGCACCGCGTCCTCGCCCAGCCGGTCGGTCAGGGCCTCGGGCAGCACGGGTCCGAGCAGGGGCGCGAGCGCGGCGGCGAGCAGCGCGAAGACGGCGATCACGACGACCCGCACCCAGAGGCTGCGGCCCAGATGCGTCAGGATCATCAGCGTCTTGGAAAGCATCACCCACCCCGCATGCGCCGTGGCCCGGCCTGCGCCGCCGCGGGCGCTGCCGTCACTCTAGCAGAGCCCTCCGCGCACGTCGTCCCGCGCGCGCGGGGCGCATCCGGCCGGGCGCATGACCGGCGCGGAGAGGGCGCGGAGCATCGCGTCCACGAAGCCCCGCTCGCGAGCGTCGAGCCGCTGGTGGCGCGGGTAGCGCGGTGCGGCGCGATCGTCGAGCACCGGCGCGTCCCATCCGGCCGTCGTCTCGAAGAAGCGCTCGGCGCCGGGCCGCCCGAACTCGCGAAGATAGCCCTGCACCACCACGTCGATGTAGCTGAGCAGGATGGGGTGCGCCTCGCACGGCGCGGCGTGGCCCTCTTCCGGCAGGCGGTAGAGCGCGATCTCCGGCCGGTGAGGCGCGTCGTGGGCGACCTCCGGCGTGATGGGATGGCGGCGATAGGCTGCCTCCCGCGCGTCGAGCGCCGCCCAGTCGCCCCCGGGCACGGCGGCGATCAGGCCCTCGATCTCGATCCCGGGGGCGGGCTCAACCGAGAGAAACGCCACGGGCCGCAGCCGCGCATGGCGCCACACCCGCCGCCAGCCCTGCGCCCGGGCGCGATGCGCCGCCGGGCAGGCGTGCGTCGCCCGGTTGACGAGGCTTCCGTAACCGAAGAAGTGGGGCATGTTCTGCATGTGCCCAGACAATGATGTGCGATTGATGCATGTCAAACCCCCGGGCGCGGTCTTCTGGCACGGTCGCGCCAGCGCATCTTCAGGGAGTCATCGGTCTTGCGCGTCACGAAACGCACCAACATCGCCATCCGCGTTCTCATGTACTGCGCGACCCATGACGGCCGGCTTGTGACCAAGCACGAGATCGCGGCGCGCTGCAACGCCTCGGAGAACCACCTCGCGCAGGTCATCAACCAGCTGGCGCAGCTCGGATACCTCCGCACCCAGCGCGGCCGGAACGGCGGCGTGTCGCTCGCGCGGCCCGCGCGCGAGATCTGCATCGGCTCCGTCTTCCGCGCGCTCGAGGCGCCGGTGCCCATCGCCGAATGCTTCGCGGACGCCGACAACACCT
>CAZPCU010000090.1:0-7288 GCA_964585075.1 uncultured Rhodobacterales bacterium | reverse complement strand
CGCCATGGCGACCACGAGACCGGGCGGCGTGCTCTACGTCTTCGACTGCACGCGCCCGCTCGCGCCGGCGGCCCTGCGCGTCGGCGAGGGGGCCGGCTTCGGCTTCCTGACGCCTGCGCAGGTGGACGCCTGGCCGATCCTTCCGCAGATCCGCGCGATCCTGAAAGCCGCGCGGGGCTGAGCGCGACGCCGGCGGCGCACGCGGGCACGCGATCTGCCGCATCTTGGCATTCCGCCGCGCATACCTACTCTAAGGGGGCGTTCCGCAGGCGCGGGGCGCGACCGAAAGGACGAACACGCATGGGTTTTCTGAGGCAGAGCGTCGTCGGGCTGTTCCTGCTCTCCCTCACGCTGGGGCTTCTCGTCTATGCCGGGAGCCTGATCCAGGACGCGGTCTCGACCCGCCTCGCCCAGGAGCCGCGGGTGCCCGAGGCGCGCGAGCGGGTCTTCGCGGTCAACGTGATCGAGGCGCGGCCCGAGACGGTGGCGCCCGTGCTCACGGCCTTCGGCGAGGTGCAGAGCCGCCGCACGCTGGAGCTCCGTGCGGCCGCCTCCGGGCGCGTCGTGGAACTTTCCCGGAACTTCGTCGAGGGCGGCGAGGTGGCGGCGGGAGAGATACTCGCCCGGATCGACCCGGCCGACGCGGAAGCCGCGCTCGCCCGCGCCGAGAGCGACCTGCTCGACGCCCGCGCCGAGGCGCGCGAGGCCGAACGCGCCCTCGCCCTGGCCCGCGACGAACTGGAGGCGGCAAGCGCGCAGGCCGACCTCCGCCAGCGCGCCCTCGCCCGCCAGCGCGATCTCGAGACCCGCAGCGTGGGCACCGCGGCCACCGTCGAGGAGGCGGAGCTCGCCGCCTCGGCCGCCGAGCAGGCGGTGCTCGCCCGCCGCCAGGCGCTCGCCCAGGCGGAGGCCCGGGTGGACCAGGCCGAGACGCGCATCGCCCGGACCGAGATCGCCCTCGACGAGGCCCGGCGGCGGCTCGAGGACACGGTTCTGCGCGCGGGCTTCGCGGGAACGCTGAGCGATGTCTCGATCGTCGAAGGCCGGCTCGTCTCGGCCAACGAACGCCTCGCGCGGCTGATCGACCCCTCGTCGCTCGAAGTGGCCTTCCGCGTCTCAACCCGGCAATTCGCGCGGCTTCTCGACGAGGAGGGCCGGCTCCGCCCCGCACCCGTCACGGCGCGGCTGGACGTCTTCGGCACCGACCTCACCGCCCAGGGCCGGCTCGACCGCGACAGCGGCGCCGTCGGCGAGGGGCAGACCGGGCGGCTGGTCTTCGCCCGCCTCGACGGGGCGCGCGGCTTCAAGCCCGGCGATTTCGTCACCGTGGAGATCACGGAACCGCCGCTCGAGAACGCGATCCGCCTGCCGGCGACGGCGCTCGACGCCGCCTCGGAGGTGCTCGTCCTCGGGCCGGAGGGCCGGCTCGAGAGCGTGGCGGTGACGCTCCTGCGCCGGCAGGGCGACGACGTGCTGGTGCGCTCGGACGCGCTCGCCGGGCGCCAGGTCGTGGCCGAGCGCACCCCGCTCCTCGGCGAAGGCATCAAGGTGCGCCCGATCTCGCCGCAGGCCGCCGCCGCGCCCGAACCCGAAGCGATGCTGGAACTCTCCGCCGAACGGCGCGCCCGGCTCGTGGCCTTCGTGGAGAACAGCTCCGCGATGCCGGAGGAGGCCAAGGCGCGGCTGCTCGCGCGGCTCGCGGAGCCGCGGGTGCCCGCCCGCGTGGTCGAGCGCATCGAATCCCGCATCGGAGGCTAGGCGCGATGCGCGGCATCCCCGAGGGCGCGAGGGGCATTCTCTCCTATTTCACACGGCACCCCACCCTCGCGAATCTTCTCCTGGTTCTGCTGATCGTGGCCGGCCTCCTGGCCGTGCCCAACATGCGCGCCCAGTTCTTCCCCGACGTGGTGGTGGACGAGGTGAACGTCTCCGTCGCCTGGGAGGGCGCGGGCGCGGAGGACGTGGACGCGGCGATCGTGCAGGTGCTCGAACCCGCGCTCCTCGCCGTCGACGGGGTGACGGCGAGCGCGGCGCGATCGCGCGAGGGCTTCGCCAACATCGAGCTCGAATTCGAGCCCGGATGGGACATGGCCCGCGCCCGCGACGACGTGCAGGCGGCGGTGGACACGGTGACCACCCTGCCCGAGGACGCCGAGGATCCCGAGCTGCGCAGCGACCGGTGGGGCGACCGGGTGACCGACGTCGTGATCACAGGGCCGGTCTCGGCGGACCAGCTGGCGCGCTTCGCCGACGAGCTGAACCTGCGGCTCTTCGCCGAGGGCGTGACCCAGACCACCATCCGCGGCCTCGCCGCGCCGCGGACGGTGGTGGAAGTGCCCTCCGCCGAACTCATCGCGCACGACCTCACCCTGCGCGAGATCGCCGACGCGATCGCCGCCGAGGTGGACACGGACCCCGCGGGCGAGGTGACGGGCGCGGCGGCGCGGGTGCGTGCGGGCGTCGAGAAGCGCGCCGCCGAGCAGATCGAGGCGATCGTGCTGCGCTCGGAGGTCGGCGGCACGAACCTGACGGTCGGCGACGTGGCCCGGGTCCGGGTGGAGGGCGTGGACCGCGAGCGGAGCTATTTCACGGGCGAGAACCCGGCGATCTCGATCCGGGTGGACCGCTCTCTCCAGGGCGACGCTATCGGGATCCAGCGCCAGGTGGAGGACGTGGCCGCCGAACTCGAGGCGACGCTGCCCGAAGGCGTCACCATCGACCTCATCCGCACCCGCGCGGACTACATCTCAGGACGTCTCGACATCCTGCTCGACAACGCGGCGACGGGCCTCGTTCTCGTCGTCGCGCTGCTGTTCCTCTTCCTCAACGCGCGCACCGCCTTCTGGGTCGCGGCGGGCATCCCGACGGCGCTTCTGGCGGCCATCGCGATCATGTACGCCGCCGGGCTCACCATCAACATGATCTCGCTTTTCGCGCTCATCATCACGCTCGGCATCGTCGTGGACGACGCCATCGTGGTGGGCGAGCACGCCGACTTCCGCCACCGCCACTACGGCGAAAGCCCGGTGGTCGCCGCCGAGACCGCGGCGCGGCGCATGGCGCTGCCCGTCTTCGCGGCGACGCTGACGACGATCATCGCCTTCTTCGGCCTTGTCGCCGTGGGCGGCCAGTTCGGAAGCCTGATCGCGGACATCCCCTTCACGGTGATCGCCGTCCTGGTCGCGAGCCTCGTGGAATGCTTCCTGATCCTGCCCAACCACATGTCGCATGCGCTCCGGTCGGCGGACCGGAGCCACTGGTACGACTGGCCCTCGCGGCAGGTGAACCGCGGCTTCGTCTGGGTGCGCGAGCGGCTGTTCCGGCCGCTCATGGCGCTCGTGATCCGCGCGCGCTACGCGGTCGTGGCGGGCGCCGTGGCGCTCCTGGCCTCGCAGGTCGCGCTCCTCGTCGCCGGGGAGGTGCAGTGGCGTTTCTTCAACGCGCCGGAGCAGTCCTCCGTCACGGGCAACTTCGCCATGACGCCTGGCGCCACGCGGGAGGACACGCTGGCGCAGATGCGCGCCATGCAGGCCGCGGTGGAGGCGCTCGGGCGCGACTACGAGGCGGAGCACGGGCGCAACCCGATCCTCTACGCCATCGCCGAAGTCGGCGGCAACGCCGGCCGCCCGCTTCCGGGAAGCGACAGCAAGGACGCGGACCTGCTCGGCGGCATCTCGATCGAGCTCATAGATGCCGATCTCCGGCCCTATTCGAGCTTCGCGCTGGTGGCCGATCTGCAGGAGCGCGTGGAGCGCCACCCGCTGACCGAGACGATCAGCTTCCGCGGATGGCGCGCCGGGCCCGGGGGCGAGGCGCTCGACGTGCAGTTCTACGGCGCCGAGGCAGTGACGCTGAAAGCCGCCTCGGAGGCGCTCAAGGCCGCGCTCGCGCGCTTCCCCGAGGTCTCGGCGGTGGAGGACACCCTTTCCTACGACAAGGAGGAGTTCATCCTTGAGCTCACGCCGCAGGGGCAGGCGCTCGGCTTCGACATCGACGGGCTCGGCCGGGTGCTTCGCGCCCGGCTCGGAGGCATCGAGGCCGCGACCTATCCGCTCGGCCCGCGGAGCGCGGAGATCCGGGTCGAACTGCCCGAAGGCGAGCTGACCGCCGACTTCCTCGAGAGCATGCTGCTGCGCGCGCCCGGCGGCGCCTATGTCCCGCTCGCCGACATCGTGACGGTCGAGCAGCGCACAGGCTTCTCGACCGTCCGGCGCGAGAACGGCATCCGAGTCGTCTCGGTCACCGCCGACCTCGAGCAGGACGACGCCGCGCGCGCCGCCGAGATCCTGACCGCGCTCGAGGAAGAGATCCTGCCCGCCATCGCCGCGGAGCGGCAGGTGGACTATCGCCTCTCGGGCCTCGCCGAGCAGGAAGAGCAGTTCCTGTCCGACGCCCTCACCGGCCTGATCCTCTGCCTGACCGGGATCTACATCGTGCTCGCCTGGATCTTCGCGAGCTGGACGCGGCCGCTCGTCGTGATGTCGGTGATTCCCTTCGGCCTCGTCGGCACGATCTGGGGCCACCACGTCTGGGACGTGCCGCTTTCCATGTTCACCGTGGTCGGGCTCCTCGGCATGAGCGGCATCATCATCAACGACTCGATCGTCCTCGTGACAACCATCGACGAGAAGGCGGACAGCCGCGGGCTGATCCCGGCAATCGTGGACGGCGCGGCGGACCGCCTGCGCCCCGTCCTCCTGACGACTGCGACGACGGTGCTGGGGCTCACGCCGCTTCTCTACGAAGGATCGAGCCAGGCGGAGTTCCTGAAGCCCACGGTGATCACGCTGGTCTACGGCCTCGGCTTCGGCGTGGCCATGGTGCTGCTGATCGTGCCGGCGTTCATGGCCATGCAGTCCGACATCGCGCGCCAGTTCACCGCGCTGCGGCGCGGGCTGCGAACGCGCTCGGGCGGGCTCGGCCGCGCGCTCGGGCTGGCGCTGGCCGCCACGCTCGGCTGGCTCGGCGCGACGCTGGGCTGGACGGCGGTGACGGGAACCCTGCCCGGCCCGCTTGCGGGCGCCGCGCCGGCGCTGTCCGGGATCGCGCCGATGACGGCGGCGCTCGGCCTCTTCGTGGCCGGCGCCGCGGCGATCGCCGTCGCGGCCTACGCGATCACGGCGCTTGTCTGGATCCTGTCGCGGCGGGGCGAAGCGTGAAGCTCAGCGAGGCCCGCAGCCCCGGATGTCGACTCCCGCGCCGCCGTTCAGAAGCGTCACGCGCACGCCGCTCCTGTCGAGCGCGAAGGCCCCCTCCTCGACATGGACGAGAAGGCTCGTCGCGGTGAGCCGCCCGGCCTCCGCGGCGAGGACCGGCTCGGACACCCAGACCTCCGGATCCGCCGTCTCGATCACGGCGCCCTCCACCCCGGCGGCGCCGGGCATCCCGATCTCGACGCGAAGCCCGAGACCCTCGGCCTCGGGCGCGACGGCGCAACGGACGGAGGTGACGCCCGCCTCCTCGGCGCTGTAGGGGCGCGCGGCGAGAGCGGCGGCGATGGCGGGATCGGGGCGGCGCGCGTCTGCGGGCAGAAGCCCCGACACCGCCACCTCGGCGGGGATGCAGATGTCCTCGCAGACGCCGAGATCGATCTGCGCGGAAAGGCGCACGTCGGCGCCCTCGCGGGCGGGGCGGACATGGAGCGGCAGAACCACGCGGTCGGCGTAGACGATGGAGCGCATCCCGTTCTGGTCGAAGATCTCGGGCACCGGCCAGGAGATGGCGACCCCGGCGAGATTGCCGGAGCCCGACCAGTCGAAGCTGGGCGGGATCCCCGCATCGCCGGGCGCGCGCCAGTAGGTCTTCCACCCTTCCGCGAGCGTGAACTCGAGGCCGGCGAGATGCGTCCCGTCCGCCAGCCGCCAGCCGGGCAGGATGCGCGCGGCGACGACGTCCTCGACCATCTCGGCCTGGGCGGCGTGGGGCGCGGCGAGCGCGGCCAGCGCGCCGAAAAGAGCGAACGTTCTCGACACCATGAGATCCGACATGGGCCAAAGGGCGCGCGAATCCAAGTCACGTTCCGGCGAGCCGCCGCGAGCGGCTTGCACCCCGCGCGCCCCTTGGCCATGCTGGCACCGTTCTCCCAGCGTTACGAGGCAAGATGCCGGACGCCACCTCTCTCACCGGCAAGCTCCTGATCGCCATGCCCGACATGGGCGACCCCCGCTTCGCCCGCAGCGTCGTGTTCGTCTGCGCGCATTCCGAGGAGGGCGCCATGGGCCTGATCGTGAACAAGCCCACCGACGACGTCAGGCTGTCGGACCTGCTGGAGCAGCTCTCGATCCCCGTCGGCGACGACGTGCGGGACATGAAGGTGCATTTCGGCGGCCCGGTCGAGACGGGGCGCGGATTCGTCCTGCACGGGCCGGATTACGCCTCGACCATCTCGACGCTCGTGGTCGATGCGCGCTTCGCCATGACCGCGACGCTCGACATCCTCGAGGAGTTCGGGCAGGGCGGCGGCCCGGAGAACGCGATCATGGCCCTCGGCTATGCCGGCTGGGGTCCGGGGCAGCTCGAGTCGGAGCTCGCGTCGAACGGCTGGCTGACTTGCGACGCGACGCCCGAGCTCGTCTTCTCGGCCGACGACGGCGGGAAATGGCAGGCCGCGCTCAAGACGCTCGGAATCGACGCGCTCATGCTTTCGGGAAGCGGCGGGCGCGCCTGAGCCCGCCTTGCCGCGCCCCGGCACGGCCCATATAAGCTGGCTGCGAGGCAAGGAGCGCGCGCATGGGTTTCACCGAACGTCATCTCCTCGGCATCGAGCCCCTGTCGCCGGCCGCGATCACGGAAATCCTGGACCTCGCCGACGGCTACGTGGACTTCAACCGCCAGCCCGCGCGCCATACCGACGTCCTCGCCGGAAGCACGCAGATCAACATGTTCTTCGAAAGCTCCACGCGCACGCAGGCGAGCTTCGAGCTGGCCGGCAAGCGGCTGGGCGCGGACGTGATGAACATGGAGGCGCGGACGAGTTCGCTGAAGAAGGGCGAGACGCTGATCGACACGGCGATGACGCTGAACGCCATGCACCCCGACCTGCTGGTCGTCCGCCACCCGCAATCGGGCGCGGTCGACCTGCTGGCGCAGAAGGTGACCTGCGCGGTGCTGAACGCGGGCGAACTGCTGGAAGTGGCCGAGCTGGCCCGCCGGCACGACCTGCTGGTCATCAGCGACGAGATCTACGACGCCTTCGTCTACGACGCCCCCTACGCCTCGGTGGCGCCCCTCTACGAGCGCACGCTGCTGCTGGGCGGGGGGAACGGACGGCTGTACGCCTTCGACGACT
>CAZPCU010000089.1:6210-7315 GCA_964585075.1 uncultured Rhodobacterales bacterium | reverse complement strand
GGCGTCCTTCGCCTTCCAGACGGCCTCGGCGTTCTCGCGCGGGATCACGCCCAGCTCCGCCATGGCGTCGCAGGCGTGCGCCTCGATCTCGAACCAGATGCGGAACCTGGTCTCGGGTGACCAGACGGCCACCATCTCGGGGCGGGAATAGCGGGGGATCATCGGCGGCGCTCCTTGTTCGGACGGCGCGGGGTGTAGACCGCGCGCCGCGCCCCCGCAAGCGCCGCGCCCGCGGGATCAGGCGAGCGTGGTCTCCACCCGGCTCGACTGCTCCAGCGTGCGGTGGACCGGGCAGCGGTCCGCGATCTCGAGCAGCCGGGCGCGCTGCGCGTCGTCGAGATCGCCCTCGAGCCGGATCGTCCGGCGGAACACGTCCACCTTCTCGGGCCGGCCCGCGCCGGCCTCGTCCGCGTCCTCGGCGTGCAGCTTGTCGTGGGTGACCTCCACCTCGACATGCGCGAGCGGCCAGCCCTTGCGCCGGGCATACATGCGGATCGTCATGGAGGTGCAGGCGCCAAGGCCCGCCGCGACGAAGCCGTAGGGCGACATGCCCCTGTCCGTCCCGCCAAGGCGTTCGGGCTCGTCGGCCAGGGCGTGATGACGCGGCCCGGACTGGATGTCCTGCAGGAAGCCTTTCGGGTCGGCCTCCGTCACGCGGACCACGCCTTCGGGCGCGCCCGCGGGCGCGGCGGGGCGGTCGAGCCCGAGATAGCGCCCGGCCCAGGCCGCGATGACTTCCGCGGCGTAGTCGGCGTCGCGCTGCCGCGTCACGAGGTGGTCCGCGTCGTCGAGCGTCACGAAGCTCTTCGGGTGCTTCGCGTTGACGAAGATGCGGGTGGCGTTCTCGATCCCCACCACCTCGTCGCGGGGCGCGTGCAGGACGAGCAGCGCGCGGCGCAGCTCGCGGATGTCCTCCACGAGGCTCGCGCCCTCGAGATCCTCCAGGAATCCCCGCGAGATCGTGAAGGGCCGCCCGCCGAGATCCACCGTCGCCTCGCCCGCCTCCCGGATCTCGTCGAGATTGGCGCCGAAATTGCTGGTGACGTGCTCGGGGTCGCAGGGCGCGCCGATGGTGGCCACTGCCTTCACGCTGCCGATCCGGCGC
>CAZPCU010000089.1:0-6200 GCA_964585075.1 uncultured Rhodobacterales bacterium | reverse complement strand
GCGGAGAACCGCCGCGCCGCCCAGCGAATGCCCCACGAGAAGCGAGGGCGCCATGCCGCGCGACTCGAGCGCCGCGGCGGCGGCCACGAGGTCGTCCACGTTCGAGCTGAAGGAGGTGTTGGCGAACTCGCCCTCGGAATGGCCGAGCCCGGTGAAGTCGAAGCGGAGCACGGCAATGCCCATGCCGGCCAGGCGCTGGGCGATCCGCCGCGCGGCGGCGATGTCCTTGCCGCAGGTGAAGCAGTGCGCGAAGAGCGCGGTGGCCAGTTGCGGACCCCTCGGCATGTCGAGCCGGGCGGCGAGGGCGTGGCCGGCGTGGCCCTCGAAGGTGAAGCGGTCGTCGGGCATGGGCTGCGGGCTCCTCGGAGGTGACGTGGCCGCACCCTGCTGGGGGCGAGGGCCGGGCGCAAGACGCCTCGCGGCGAGGTGATGGGCCGTCAGCCACGCCGCATCCGGAGGCCGCACGCAAGCGCGCGGGGGTCAGTCGCCCATGAGTCGCGGATCGAAGGGGTAGCGCGTCAGGTTCTCGTGGCCGTCCTCGGTGATCAGCACCTGGTCCTCCAGCTTGATCGAGAAGTCGCCGCCCACCTCGCCCACCAGCGCCTCGACGCAGAGCACCATGCCGGGTTCGAGATGATAGTCGAAGGCGCCCTCCACCAGCCGGTCGGGATAGGCGACGAGCGGCCACTCGTCGCACAGGCCGACACCGTGCATCAGGCAGCCGTATTTCTGCGCCTGGTACTTGTCGTGCAGGCGGTGGCAGCTCTCGGAAAGCTCGCGCATGTGCACGCCGGGCTTCAGCATCTCCATGTTCGTCATGATGTGCTCGTGCGCGTGGCGCATCGCGTCGATCATGTCCGGCCGCGGCGGGGCGTCGCCCACCCACCAGGTGCGCGAGATATCCACGCAGATGCCGTAGGCGCCCACGAGATCGGTGTCGAAGGCCACGATCTCGTTCTCCTGCACGATCCGCGGCCCGCATTCCTGGAACCACGGGTTGGTGCGCGGCCCCGAGGCGAGGAGGCGCGTCTCGATCCACTCGCCGCCGCGGCGGATGTTCCCGGCGTGGAGCACCGCCCAGATGTCGTCCTCGCTGACGTCGCCCTCGGGCACGCGGGTGCGGGCGAAGTGCTCCATCTCGGCCACGGCCGCCTCGCAGGCATGGGAGGCGCAGCGCATGGCGCGGATCTCGTCCGGCCCCTTGACGCTGCGCGCTTTCTCGGTGACCTCCTCGCCCTCCATGATCTCGAAGCCGCGGCGCTCCAGCGCGCGGAGGCCGTGAAGCATGATCTTGTCCACCGCGAGGCGCATGTTGCCGCCGCCATGCGCGGCCACCAGGTCGCGTACCTCGTTCGAGAAGGCGTCGGCCGCCACGTCCACCTTGTCGCCCCGGTCGAAGTAGAAGAGGTCCGCGCCGGAGCGGACTTCGCGCACCAGGGGATTGAATCCGCTCAGGAAGGGGGCGTTCTTGTAGTCCCAGAGCACCATGTGCCCGTCGGCGCAGAGCAGGAGCGCGCGGAACGGGTTGTGCGTGTTCCAGAGCTGCATGTTGGTGGAATCGGTGGCGTAGCGGATGTTGAGCGGGTCGAAGAGCAGCAGCCCGCCGTAATCCCGCGCCACGACGTGATCGGTGAGCCGGCGCCAGCGGTAGCGGCGCATCCGGGCGAGATCGGGGAGCGCGAGCCCTGCCGCCTCCCATTCCCGGAAGGCCAGCCGGGTCGGGCCGATCTCCACGCGGTCATTGTCGTTCGGCGTTCCGTCGCCGAGCGTCGCGTCCCGGGTCGGGTCGATCTTGCGGGTGTCCCGGTAGTGCTGGTTCATGGCGCGGCCCTCCCTCGCTCGCGCCGAGTCTGACCGGCCTTGCGCCGCTCGCGCGCCTGCGGGCGACATCTCCGCGTGTCGTTTTCGGTCGCGCCGGGGCGGGCGCCGGCTGCCCCCATGACCGCGCGCCCCGCGTTTCGGGCTTGCCTCCGCCGCGCTCGCGCGAAACTCTCTGGCCCCATGTCCGAGATCACCGAGCAGTACGACGCTTACCCCTATCCAGAGCGCGACCCGGAAGACGAGCGCCGCCGCCTCGTCACGGGCTCGCCCTCCGACCTGCGGGAGGTCGAGCATTTCCTCTTCGCCGGCCGGCGCGACTGGTCGCGGCCCTTCCGGGTGCTGGTGGCGGGGGGCGGCACCGGCGACGGGCTCGTGCAGATCGCCCAGCAGCTCGCCTGGGCGGGGCGGAGCGCGGAGATCACCTATCTCGATCTGTCGAGCGCGGCGCGGGAGGTCGCCGAGCGGCGCGCCGGGATTCGCGGCCTCGCGGGCATCCGCTTCGAGACGGGCGATCTGCGCGACGCCGCAGGGCTCGGCCCCTTCGATTACATCGACTGCTGCGGCGTGCTCCATCACCTGCCCGAGCCGCAGGAGGGGTTCGACGCGCTCGCCGCCGCGCTCGACCCCGGGGGCGGGATCGGGCTGATGGTCTACGCGCCCCACGGGCGCAGCGGGGTCTATCCCCTGCAGGAAGCGTTCCGGACCCTGCTCGCGGGGCTCCCCCCGGCCGAGCGCCTCGCAAGGGCGCGGGAGGTCCTCGCCCGCGTGCCCGAAGGACACCCGTTCCGCCGCAACCCCCATCTCGTGGACCACGCGGCGAGCGACGCGGGCTTCTACGACCTCCTTCTGCACAGCTGCGACCGGGCCTTCGCCATCGAGGAGCTCGACGCCCATCTCGCCCGCGCGGGGCTCGGGCTCGTCAGCCCGGCCCGGCCTGCGCTCTACGATCCCGCGCGTTTCCTGCCCGAAGGTGTCGAGCTTCCCGAAGATCTTCCCCCGGCCGCGCGCATGGGTCTGGCCGAGCGGCTTTCGGGCACGCTCAAGACCCACATCGTCTATGCCGCGCCCGAGGCGCGGGCCGGCCGGGCGATGGCGCGGGGCAGCGACAGTTCGCTCGTGCCGCATCTTCACGGCGCCGCGCCCGGGAAGCTCGCGGCGCATGTCGCGGCGAAGGGAGAGATCGTGGCCCAGGGCGGCGGCCTGCGCATCGCCGAGCCGCTGCCCAAGGCCGCGGCGCCCCTGCTCGCGCGGATCGACGGGCGGCGGAGCGTGGCGGAGATCGTCCGCGGCGCCGGGGGCGATGCCCTTTCCGCGCTCGGCCACTGGGCGCGGATCGACCGGGCGCTCGCGGGCTGGGGGCTGATGCACTACGCCAGCCCGCGAGAGGCCGCGCGATGAGCGCGCCCATCCTGCAGGAGCGGCTGCCCTTCGACCCGGCCGCTCCCCGGCCGCTGCCCGGAATCGCCCCGCTCGACCCCGAGGCATGGCTTCTCGCGGACGAGGCGTTCGCCCGACAGATGGCGCTCCGCGAGGCGCTTCTGAAGACGCGACGAAACGAGGTGCTCCGCCTCGATCCCGCGGCGCGGCCGGCGGCGGAAGAGCTCTACGACACCGTGCTCGACCATCTCTCCCGCCAGCCGGGCTACGACATCGGGGCCGAAGAGGCGCGACGCCCCGACGGTGCGCGGGTGGCGCTCGACCGGGGCGATCCGCTGGCCACGCTCGGGCGACTCGTGCAGGAGGATCTCTGCCTGATGGAGCCACGTGGCGCGGAACATGTCCTCACCGGCGCGGTGCTCTGCTTCCCGGCGAGCTGGCGGCTCGACGAGAAGTTCCTGCGCCCGCTCACCGCGATCCATCGGCCGGTCGAGGCATATGACGCCGATCTCGCCCGGCGCGTGCAGCGGCTCTTTCACGGGGTGAAGCCGGGGCGCCCGCTCTGGCGCTTCAACGCGCTCGGCTACCACGATCCCGCGCTTTTCCAGCCGAAGAGCGAATCGGACCCGCGCGAGGAGGATCGCCGCAACGCGCCCTATCTGCGCTGCGAGCGCCAATGCGTCCTGCGCCTGCCGCGGAGCGGCGCGGCGGTGTTCTCGATCCACACCTACCTGATCCACCGGCCGCCGGGGCGGGCGGCCGGGGAGGGGGGCGTCACATGAAGGGCAGGGGCGCGCCCGCCGCGCCGAGGGTGAGGAACACGCCCGTCAGCGTCAGCGCATGGGCGTTCAGGCGGAAATCCTCGCCCCTGAGCACGTTGTAGACGGCCAGCGAGGCCGCCACCGGCGGGGAGAAGACGGCGACGGTGCCGTTCACCGCCCAGGTGGCGAGCCGCGCCTCCACGGGAAGCTGCGGGCGGTCCTCGACGATGTCCTGCCAGAAGCGCCGGGCATCGGGTTCGGGCGGGTCGAGGCGCAGCCACTCGGCCTCGAGCCGGTCGCTCGTCTCCTCGATGTCGGGGAAGCGGGCGGCCACGGTCGCGTCGTCCACGCTGTTGCCCGCGCCGATCAGCACCTCGGGCGGGCTGACGAGGCGGAACTCGGCCTGGAAGCGCTCACCCGTCATGAGGCCGGACCGGCCCGGCAGGCGCACGAAATGCGCGCGCGTGCGGTCCACCAGAAGGTGGAGAACCTGGGCGAGCACGGCCGAGCTCGTGTCGGGCGTGCCGTCCGTGTCGGGTGCATGGGTCATCAGCCGGACGGAGACGAGCGCCTCGGGCCGCGGCAGGTCCGGGTAGGCTTCGGCAAACACATCGATGCCCTCGGTGACCTCGTCTTCCGGGACGTTCCCGCCGCGCCGTGCGTCGGCGAAGACGTCGACCTGCGCGAGCAGCGTGCGGCCGACAACCGTGAGCAGGTCGTCGCATTCCGCGGGCCCCTCGACCGGGGCCTGGCCCGTGGCGCGGAACGCCGTCTCGACGTCGCTCCGGATCTCGTCTGCGTCGAACGCGTGGCGTCCGAAAACAACCAGCACGGCCTGATGAAGAACTGCTTCGTCGTCCATGGCGGACTCCTTCCTTCTTTCTTGCCCCAGTTGTGGCGGTGAAAGAGGGAAAAACTGTGTCCTGACGGCAGAAACAGTGGGGCAATGCGGCGCGTCTCGGCGGATTGTTGCCGGGCCATGGGAAAATCGCCCCGTCCGGCCCGGCGTTTTCTTGCCGAGGGTGTGGCGCTCAGCTTCCGCCGTCGATCTGCGCCGCCATGATCGCGATCGCCTGCTGGTAGACGGAGGCCGCGTTCCACTCCTGGATCACGCGGAAGTTGCGTTCGCCGGGCTGGTAGCCGGCGCCGCGCTGCCAGCCCTTCTGCACGAGGAAGTTGGCGGTGGAGGCGAGGGCGTCCACCTCGGAATAGAAGTCCACCCGGCCGTCGCGGTTCGCATCCACCCCGTAGCGGTAGGCATTGCCCGGAAGGAACTGCGTGTGGCCGAGCTCGCCGTGCTTCGCGCCGAGCGTGTTCGCGGTGATCGTTCCGTTGTCCACGAGCTTCAGCGCGCCGATGGCGTGCGGCTTGAAGAACTCGCTCCGCCGGCAGTCGTAGGCCAGCGTCACGATCGCCGAGACGACCTGGCTGTCGCCCATGAAGCGCCCGAAGCCTGTCTCCATGCCGTGGATGGCGATGAGCACGCCGGCCGGCACGCCGTAGGCGCGTTCGAGCGAGGCGTAGAATTGTGCGTTCCGGGCGAGGCGCTGGCGGCCCTGGTTCACGATGGTGGCCGACCCGCGCAGCCGCATGAACTCGTCGAGGCCGAGGCGGAAGCTCTTCTGGTTGCGGTCGGCGTTGATGGTGCTCTGCGAGTATCGCGTGGCGGCGAGCGCCCGGAGGCCCGGCTCGCCGACCCCGTTGCGGGCGGCCTCCTGGCCGAAGGCGGCCTTCCAGGCCTCGAAGCCCGCGCCGGTGTTGCCGCAGGGCGCGGCGAGGGCAGGGCTGGCGAAGGCGGCGAGGACCGCGAGAAGCGCGCCGAGGGCGCGGGGCTTGAGCCGGCTGGGCATAGGTTCCCTCCGTGTGGGGTGGCGGCAGGAAAAGCCTAGCCAAACTTCACGCAACGGCAAAGCGTTCGCTGCGCCTGCGCGGTGGTCAGGAGAGTGCGAGCGCCGCGAGACGCTCGAACGCGCCGGCGTGATCGAGCGCGAGGAAGAGGCCCACGAGCGACATCGCCTGCGCGGGCAGCCGCGGGTGCGGTCCGTGGCGGAGGTTCACGGCGGCGAGCACCGGTGCGAGCGTCAGGGCCACGAGGCTGGAGAACACCACCGCGATCGCGATCGCAAGCGCGAATTCGGTGAACAACCGTCCGACGGTGCCGCTCAGGAAGGCCAGCGGAACGAACACCGCCACCAGCACCGAGGTGGTTGCGACGATCGCGAAACCGACCTGGCGGTGATC
>CAZPCU010000088.1:0-7325 GCA_964585075.1 uncultured Rhodobacterales bacterium | reverse complement strand
AGCACGAGGCGGCCTGGACGCGCCTGGTGGACTTCGTGCACGCCGAGACCGAGGCGAAGATCTGCATGCAGATCGGCCATTCGGGGCGCAAGGGCTCCACCCAGCTCGGCTGGCAGGAGATGGACGCGCCGCTGCCCGAGGGCAACTGGGAGGTCATGTCGGCCTCTCCCATCCCGTGGTCGGCGCGCAACCCGGTCCCCGGCGAGATGACCCGCGCGGACATGGACAGGGTGCGCGCGCAGTTCGTGGCGGCCACCGGGATGGCCGCGCGCTGCGGCTTCGACATGGTGGAGCTTCACGCCGCCCACGGCTACCTGATCTCCTCCTTCATCTCGCCGCTCTCCAACATCCGGACCGACGATTACGGCGGCCGCCTCGAGAACCGGCTGCGCTTCCCGCTCGAGGTCTTCCGCGCGATGCGCGCGGCCTGGCCCGAGGAGAAGCCGATGTCGGTGCGCATCTCCGCGACCGACTGGGCCGAAGGCGGCGTGGATGGCGCCGAGGCGGTGGAGATCGCCCGCGCCTTCCGCGACGCGGGCGTGGATATCGTGGACGTCTCGGCCGGCCAGACCTCCACCGACGCCCGGCCGCTCTACGGGCGGATGTTCCAGACGCCCTTCTCGGACCGCATCCGCAACGAGCTCGGGATGCCCACCATGGCCGTGGGCAACATCTACGAGCCCGACCACGTCAATTCGATCCTGATGGCGGGGCGGGCGGATCTGGTCTGCCTCGCGCGGCCCCATCTCGCCGATCCCTACTGGACGCTCCACGCCGCCGCGGCGCTGGGCGACACCGAGGAGCCCTGGCCGCTGCCGTATCTCGCGGGCAAGCAGCAGCTCGAGCGGCTGGCCGAGCGGGGCGAGGGCATGGGGATCCGCGCATGACGCTCGACGGACGCACCGCGCTGATCACGGGCGGGGGCTCGGGCCTCGGCGCCGATCTGGCGCGCGGCCTCGCCGCGGCCGGCGCCACGGTCTGGATCGCCGGGCGGCGGGCGGAGGCGCTCGACGCCGTGGCCGCCGGCCAGCCGCGGATCCGCCCGGTGCCCTGCGACGTGACCGACGCGGCCTCCGTCGCGGAGATGTTCGAGACGGCGGGGGCACCCGAGATCGTCGTCGCCAATGCCGGGGCGGCGGAAAGCGCCCCCTTCCACCGCACCACCGACACGCTCTGGGACAGGATGCTCGCCGTGAACCTCACCGGCGCGTTCCTGACGCTGCGCGAGGGCTGGGCTCGGCTGCGCGGCGCGCCCTGGGGCCGGCTCATCGCCGTGGCCTCGACGGCGGGGCTCAAGGGCTACCCCTACGTGACGGCCTACGCCGCGGCCAAGCACGGCGTCGTGGGCCTCGTGCGCGCCGCCGCGCAGGAGACGGCGGGCACGGGCGTGACGGTGAACGCGCTCTGCCCGGGCTTTCTCGACACCGAGATGACCGGGCGGAGCGTCGCCGCCATCGTCGAGAAGACGGGGCTGGAACCGGAGGAGGCGCGCGCCCGTCTCGCCGCGAACAGCCCGCAGCGCCGGCTCATCCGCCCCGAGGAGGTGACGGCCGCCGCGCTCTGGCTCTGCGGGCCGGGATCCGAGGGCGTCACAGGCCAGGCGATCTCGATCTCCGGGGGCGAGACATGAGCGCGCCGGCCCGCGCCCCGGCCCCGGCCGCCGGGCCGATTTCCAAGCAGCGGCTCCGGGTGTGGCTGAAGCTTCTCCGCGCGAGCCGCACGGTCGAGGCGCGCCTCCGCGAACGGCTGAAGGCGGAATACGGCTCCACCCTGCCCCGCTTCGACGTGATGGCCGCCCTCGCCCGCGCGCCGGAGGGCCTGCGCATGAGCGAACTCTCGGCGATGCTCCGCGTCTCGAACGGGAACGTCACAGGCATCGTCGAGCGCCTCGCCGCCGAGGGACTCGTGACCCGCGCGCCCGTCGCGGGCGATCGCCGCGCCATGCAGGTGGCGCTGACTGACGCCGGCGCCGCGCGCTTCGCCGAGATGGCCGCGGCCCACGAGGCGTGGGTTGACGAGCTTCTGGGCGCGCTCGACGCCGAGGATCTGGAGGACGCGCTCAGGCTGCTCTCGCGCGTCCGGGAGGAGGAGAGATGACGCGACTGGCGGGGCTCGCCCCCGAGCATTTCCTGTGGTCCGTGACAGGCCGCGTGGCGACGGTGCGGCTGGACCGGCCAGAGCGCAAGAACCCGCTCACCTTCGAGAGCTACGCCGAGCTGCGCGACACCTTCCGCGCGCTGGCCCAGGCCGAGGACGTGGACGTGGTGGTGATCGCGCCCAACGCGGGCAATTTCTGCTCGGGCGGGGACGTGCACGAGATCATCGGCCCGCTCACGCGGATGGACATGAAGGGGCTTCTCGCCTTCACCCGGATGACCGGCGATCTCGTGAAGGCGATGCTCCATTGCGGCAAGCCGGTGATCGCCGCGGTGGACGGCGTCTGCGCGGGCGCGGGCGCGATCCTCGCCATGGCGGCGGATCTGAGGATCGGCACGCCGCGCGCCAGCACGGCCTTCCTCTTCACCCGCGTGGGGCTCGCCGGCTGCGACATGGGGGCCTGCGCCATGCTGCCCCGGATCATCGGCCAGGGCCGCGCGGCGGAGCTGCTCTACACCGGGCGGAGCATGAGCGCCGAGGAGGGCCTCGCCTGGGGCTTCTTCAACGCGCTGCATGCGCCAGAGGCGCTCGACGAGGAGGCCGCGGCGCTCGCGCGGCGCATCGCCGAGGGCCCGACCTTCGCCCACGCCATGACCAAGACCCAGCTTCTGCAGGAGTGGAGCATGGGGCTCGAGCAGGCGATCGAGGCCGAGGCCCAGGCCCAGGCGATCTGCATGCAGACGCAGGATTTCCACCGTGCCTACCGCGCCTTCGCGGCGAAGGAGAGGCCGGTTTTCGAAGGGGATTGAGCCGCCGCGGCGGGAGAGCGTCTTCGGAGACGCGTCGCCGGAGGTTTCGAAACCTCCAGGCCCGTCCGGGCACAGAAGGGAACGACGGATGCCGGATCGCAGCTTTCTCGACTGGCCGTTCTTCGAGCCGCGCCACCGCGCCCTCGCGCAGGAGGTGGACGGCTGGGCGGCGCGGCACCTGCCCGCCGACCATGCGGATGTCGACGCCGCCTGCCGGGGTCTCGTGGCCGAGCTGGGCGCCGCCGGGCTTCTTCGCCACAGCGGCGCGGCCGAGGGCGAGGCGCTCGACGTCCGCGCGCTCTGCCTGATCCGCGAGACGCTCGCGCGCCATGACGGGCTCGCCGATTTCGCCTTCGCCATGCAGGGGCTCGGCATGGGCGCGGTCTCGCTCTTCGGCACGCCGGAGCAGCGCGCCTGGCTCGAGAAGACGCGGCGGGGCGCGGCGATCGCCGCCTTCGCGCTCACCGAGCCGGGGAGCGGCTCGGACGTGGCCAATCTCGCCATGACGGCGCGGCGGGACGGCGGCGGCTGGGTGCTCGACGGCGAGAAGACCTGGATCTCCAACGGCGGCATCGCCGACGCCTACACCGTCTTCGCCCGCACCGGCGAGGCGCCGGGCGCGAAGGGGCTTTCCGCCTTCCTCGTGCCCGCCGACACGCCTGGGCTCTCGGTCGCGGAGCGGCTCGAGGTGATCGCGCCCCACCCGCTCGCGCGGCTCTCCTTCGAGGGCGTCCGCCTGCCCGCGGAGGCGCTCATCGGCGCGCCGGGAGAGGGGTTCCGGGTGGCCATGTCGGTGCTCGACGTCTTCCGCGCGACCGTGGGCGCCGCGGCGCTCGGATTCGCGCGCCGCGCGCTCGACGCCGCGCTCGAGCGCGTCCGGAAGCGCGAGGTTGGCGGCGCGCCGCTCGCCTCCCTTCAGATGGTCCAGGGCCACATCGCCGACATGGCGCTCGGCGTGGACGCCTCGGCGCTGCTCGTCTACCGCGCCGCCTGGGCCAAGGACCGGGGCCAGGCCCGGGTGAGCCGCGAGGCCGTCATGGCCAAGACCCACGCCACCGAGACGGCGCAGGCCGTGATCGACGCGGCGGTGCAGCTTCACGGCGGCGACGGGGTGCGCCGGGGCGAGATCGTCGAGAGCCTCTATCGCGAGATCCGGGCGCTGCGCATCTACGAGGGCGCCTCGGACGTGCAGAAGATCATCATCGCGCGCCAGACGCTCGGCGGCTGAGCGCGCGGGGCCCGGGAGGGAGGAGAGACCATGCTGGGACCGAGCGGCCACGAAGACGGCTTCACGCGCGACAACCTGCCGCCGCCGGAGGACTGGCCCGAGATCGACCTCGGCGGCCTCGACTATCCGGACTGGATCAACGTCGGCGTGGAACTGACGGACAGGATGGTGGAAAAGGGCTTCGGCGACCACACGGCGCTGGTGGGCAACGGGCGGCGCCGCACCTACAAGGAGCTCGCCGACTGGACGAACCGGCTGGCCCGCGCCCTCGTCGAGGATTACGGCGTCCGGCCGGGCAACCGGGTGCTGATCCGCTCGGCCAACAACCCCGCCATGGTCGCCTGCTGGCTCGCGGCCACCAAGGCGGGCGCCGTCGTGGTGAACACCATGCCGATGCTGCGTGCGGGCGAACTGGGCAAGATCGTGGACAAGGCCGAAGTCACCCTCGCGCTCTGCGACACGCGGCTCATGGACGATCTCGTGACCTGCGCCAAGGACAGCCGCACGCTCGAGACCGTGGTGGGCTTCGACGGCACCGCCAACCACGACGCCGAGCTCGACCGCATGGCGCTCACCAAGCCCGTCGCCTTCGAGGCCGCGTGCACGGGCCGGGACGACGTGGCGCTTCTGGGCTTCACCTCCGGCACCACGGGCCAGCCCAAGGCGACCATGCATTTCCACCGCGACATCCTGATCATCGCCGACGGCTACGCCCGCGAAGTCCTCAAGGTCACGCCCGACGACGTCTTCGTGGGCTCGCCGCCGCTCGCCTTCACCTTCGGGCTCGGCGGGCTCGCCGTCTTCCCGCTGCGCTTCGGCGCCTCCGCCGTGCTGCTGGAGACCGCCTCGCCACCCAACCTCATCGAGATCATCGAGCGCTACCGCGCCACGATCTGCTTCACCGCGCCCACCGCCTATCTCGCCATGCTGCGCGCGATGGAGGACGGCGCAGACCTCTCCTCGCTGCGATGCGCGGTCTCGGCCGGAGAGACGCTGCCGGCGCCCGTGTTCGAGGACTGGCTGCGGCGCACCGGAAAGCCCATCCTCGACGGCATCGGGGCCACGGAGATGCTGCACATCTTCATCTCCAATCGCCTCGACGACGCGCGGCCCGGATGCACCGGCCGGCCCGTCACGGGCTATACCGCGAAGATCGTGGACGAGGCGATGACCGAGCTGCCGCCGGGGACGCCGGGGCGGCTCGCGGTGCGCGGCCCGACCGGCTGCCGCTACCTCGCCGACGCGCGCCAGCGCGACTACGTGCAGGCGGGCTGGAACATCACCGGCGACACCTTCGTTCAGGACGCCGAGGGCTATTTCCACTTCGCCGCGCGGAACGACGACATGATCATATCGGCGGGCTACAACATCGCCGGCCCCGAGGTGGAGGCCGCGCTTCTGAAACACGAGGCGGTCGCGGAATGCGCGGTCGTGGGCGCGCCGGACCCCGAGCGCGGGCAGATCGTCGAGGCGCATGTGGTGCTCGCGGACGGCACGATGGCGGACGCGGCCATGGCGAAGGCGCTCCAGGACTTCGTGAAGGCCACGATCGCGCCCTACAAGTATCCGCGCCGCGTGGTGTTCGCCGAGGCGCTACCCAAGACCGCCACCGGCAAGGTCCAGCGTTTCCGCCTTCGCGAAGGCCGCTGAGAGGCCCCCGGAGGCGAAAGCCGCGGCAAGGGCGGGCGCCCTGGCGCGTCAGCGCGCGATGGAGAGCTCGGCCTCGAGCCCGCCGAGCCGCGCGCTCTTCCCGAGCGACAGCGCGCCGCCGTGGGAGCGCGCCACGTCCGCCGCGATGGCGAGGCCCAGCCCCACCCCGCTGCCGCGGTCCTGGTTGCGCGCGGGGTCGAGGCGGGCGAAGGGCTTGAGCGCCTCCTCGCGCAGCTCGGCGGGAATCCCCGGCCCGTCGTCTTCGACGATCAGTCGAAGCCAGTCGGGCGAGAGCCGCACCGAGACCTCCGCCCGCGTGCCGTAGCGCACCGCGTTGCCGATGAGGTTTTCGAGCGCCCGGCGCACGGCGTCGGGGCGCAGCGTCACCTCCCCCTCGCCCTCCAGCGCCGCCACGGCCACGTCCTTGCCTTCCCGGCGCGCGTCCTCCACCACGCGGCGCACCAGCGCCACGGGGTCCGTCGGCTCCGGCGCGGCGCGGGCCGCATCGCCGCGGGCGAAGCTCAGGAATTCGTCGAGGAGGCGCTGCATCTCCTCCACGTCGCGCTCGAGCGGCGCGCGCTCCTCCTCGTCCAGCATGGACAGCCCGAGCTTCAGCCGGGTGAGCGGCGTGCGCAGGTCGTGGCTCACCCCCGAGAGCATGAGCGTGCGCTGCTCGATATGGCGCTCGATCCGCGCGCGCATGTCGAGAAAGGCCCGGCCGGCGGCGCGAACCTCCTCCGCGCCCGAGGGGCGGTAGGGCACGTGGCGGCCGAGGCCGAACGCCTTGGCGGCGTCGGCGAGCCGGGTGATCGGGCGCAGCTGGTTGCGCAGGTAGATGAAGGCGATGACCGTCATCAGCACCCCGAAGAAAAGCATGTTCACCAGAAGCTGGTGCGGGTTCGAGGCCGAGAGCCGCACCCGGCGGAAATCGAGCCGCACCGGCCCCTCCGCGCTCTCGGCGTAGAAGGTCACCTGCCGGTCGTCGGGCAAAAGAAGCGCCCGGAACTCGGGCAGGCGCTCGGTCAGCGTGCGGATCACCACGAGGCCGGAGAAATCGAACCATCGGCGCATGTTGGCCGCGGGCACCTCCCCCGGATCGGCGGGCCGGAGCGTGTAGTCGAGCGCCGCGGCGAGCTCCTGCGCCTCGGAGAGGCCCGCGCTCTCCAGCCGCTCGAGGAGAAGCTCGATCTCGAGCGCGACGCTTCCCGTCATCTGCTCGGTCACGCCCTCGAAGTGGCGCTGGATGAACACGACGGAGACCACGAGCTGGAGCGTCACCACCGGCAGCACGAGGATGAGCGCGGCGCGCCCGTAGATCCCGCGCGGGACATAGCGTTTGAGCCAGCCGAAAATCATGCCTAAACCTAGACGCGCCCTGCAGCCGGAGGAAGAGACATGGCGGACACGGGTCCCGAAAGCGGGCCGCGGGCGGGCGCGGCCACGGAGCTTGCGCCGGGTCTCTGCCGTGTGCTCGCGCCCAATCCCTCGCCGATGACCCATTGGGGCACCAACACCTACCTGCTCGGCGAAAAGGAGGTGGC
>CAZPCU010000087.1:0-7337 GCA_964585075.1 uncultured Rhodobacterales bacterium | reverse complement strand
CGTCACCATCGACATGCTCGGCGGCGCCAAGAAGGTCTCCATCACCAAGGACGAGACCACCATCGTGGACGGTCACGGCGAGAAGTCGGAGATCGAGGCCCGCGTCACGCAGATCCGCCAGCAGATCGAGGAGACCACCTCGGACTACGACCGCGAGAAGCTGCAGGAGCGGGTGGCCAAGCTCGCCGGCGGCGTGGCCGTCATCCGTGTGGGCGGCATGACCGAGGTCGAGGTGAAGGAGCGCAAGGACCGCGTGGACGACGCGCTCAACGCGACCCGCGCCGCGGTGCAGGAAGGCATCGTCGTGGGCGGCGGCGTGGCGCTCGTGCAGGGGGCCAAGGCGCTCGACGGCCTCACCGGCGCGAACGCCGACCAGAACGCCGGCGTCGCGATCGTCCGCAAGGCGCTCGAGGCGCCGCTGCGCCAGATCGCCGAGAACGCGGGCGTGGACGGCTCGGTCGTGGCGGGCAAGATCCGTGAGACCGACGACCTCAAGTTCGGCTACAATGCCCAGACCGACGAATACGGCGACATGTTCAAGTTCGGCGTGATCGACCCCGCCAAGGTCGTCCGCACCGCGCTCGAGGACGCCGCGTCGGTGGCCGGCCTGCTCATCACCACCGAGGCGATGGTGGCCGACAAGCCGCAGAAGGAAGGCGCCGGCGCCGGCGCCGGTGGCGGCATGCCCGACATGGGCGGCATGATGTAAGCGTCCGGGCGACCGGAAGAGCGAGGGGAGGGGCCGCCGCCGTGCGGCCCCTTTTCCCTTGTCGCGCTCTCGATGACGCCGCGCATTCCACCCCGCGCCCGTCTCCCCTAGCCTCCGGTGCCAAGCCGAATCGGGAGAGAGCCATGCCTCGTCACCTCGCCTTCCTGGGTCTCATGCTGCTCGCCTTCGCCGGACCGGCCTCCGCCGCCGACGTGGGGCTCGACATCGGCGGGGACCGCTTGCGCGCCGCCGCCGTCGCGGTGCATGACGGCGCGCCCGCCGACGACGTGCTGATGGCGGGCGAGGCGGTGCGCGTGGAAGCGCCGGTCGAGGGCGATGCGCTTCTCGCCGCCCGGCGGCTGGACGTGGACGCGCCCGTGGCGGGGGATTTCTATGCCGCCGCGATGGACGTGGCCGCCCGCGCGGCGATCGGCGGCGACGCCACCGTTTTCGGCTATGACGTCTCGCTCGCCGAGGTGGGCGGCGACCTGCGCGTGTCGGGCTCCCGCATCACGCTCGCGGGGCCGGTCGGCGGCTACGCGATCGTCGCGGCGGAGGATCTCGCGGTGGAAGGCGCGATATCCGGCCCCGTGCATCTGAGCGCCAACCGCGTGAACTGGGGGCCGGAGGCCCGGGTCGAGGGGCAGCTCGTGCTCTACGAGCGCCGCCCCGGCCGCATCCAGGTGCCCGAGAGCGTGGCGCCGGCCGATCGGATCGAGCGGCGCGCGGCCGGAGACTTCGAGGAGGAGGCGCTGCCGGTGCGCCGGCCTACGCTGGGCGAGGTGGTCGCAGGCTTCCTGCTCGGCGTCGCCGGCGTGACGCTCCTCGCGACCCTCGCCGCGGCGCTGATTCCCGAAACGGTGGCGGCGCTCCGCGCGCGCATCCTCGCGCGGCCCTTCGCGGCGCTCTGGCACGGTTTCCTCACCCAGTCCCTGCTGATCGGCGGCGCGCTGGTGATCGCGCTCACGCTCATCGGGTTGCTCGTCACGCCTATCGCCATCCTGGCCGCGGTGCTGGGCGGCATGGCGGGATACGTGATCGGCGCCTATGCGCTCGGCGTGGGGCTCTTGAACGCCGCGGGGCGGCCGGAGCCCGGAACGCTCGGCCAGAGGGCGCTCGCCGCGCTGACGGGCGCCGCGGCGGCCGCGCTCCTCGGGCTGATCCCCTTCGTGGGCTGGCTCTTCGTTCTGGCCCTCGCGCTCACCGGTCTCGGCGCGATCTCCGCGCGCATCGTGGGCCCGCGCTTCTTCGCGGCGGGCACCGGAGCCTAGCGGCAGATCGGCTCCAGCGGATCGTAGAGCGCCCGATGGTCGCCCCAGGCGACCCCGGGCAGGCTGTCGGGCTTGTAGCGCAGCCCCGCCATCTCCGCCCGCGTGACGAATCGGCGCTCGGTCACGATTCCCTCGGGATCGCGCCAGTCGGGCGAGAGCGTCCCGGACAGGAGCCGGCAGCGGAAGAACACCTCGACCTGGTGGTAGCCGGCCTCGGGGGCGTGGAACTCGTTGACGAGGCAGGGCAGGCCCACCTCGACGCGAAGGCCCGTCTCCTCGTGCACCTCGCGCCGGAGCGTGTCGGGCAGGGCCTCGCCGCGGGTGACGCCCCCGCCCGGCGCGGCCCAGAGATCCGACCGCCCGCCGGGCCAGGCGTTCACGAGCAGGAGCCGCTCCTCATGGATCACGACGGCGCGCACGGCGAGGCGGGGCGAAGGCTCTGTCATTCGGGGCTCCGGGCTCGGTCGGGGCTTTGCTGGGCGCGCGCGCGGTCGTATCTCAAGCGCCATGACGCGACCAGACCTTCCCTTCCCGCCGGCCGGGGCGCGGCCATGAGCCTCGCGCTCACGTTTCACGGGGCGGAGGTGCTGTGGCCCGAGGGCCTCGCGCCGGGCAGCCTCGCCATCGCGGGCGGGCGGATCGCGCCGCCGGGGCCGGGGCGGGAGGTGGACCTGTCGGGCTATCTCGTCCTCCCCGGCATCGTGGACGCCCACGGAGACGGGTTCGAGCGTCACCTGGCGCCTCGCCGGGGCGCGATGCGCGATCTGGGCGCGGGGCTCACCGCCGCGGAGGCGGAGCTTGCCGCCAACGGGATCACCACGGCCGTTCTCGCGCAGTTCTACAGCTGGGAGGGCGGCCTGCGCGGGCCGGATTTCGCCGTCCGCGTGCTCGACGCCTGGTCGGCGCGGCGCGAGGGCGGAACGGACCTGCGCCTCCAGCTTCGCTTCGAGACGCACATGCTGGACGACTATTCCGCCTTCGAGGCGCTCGTGGCGCGCCACGGCGTGGGCTACGTCGTGTTCAACGATCATCTTCCCCATGAGCGCCTGTCGGAGGGGCGGCGCCCGTCGCGCCTGACCGGCCAGGCGCTGAAGTCGGGGCGCTCGCCCGAGGCGCATCTCGCGATCATGCGGGCGCTGCACGCCCGGCGCGCCGAGGTGCCGGAGGCGCTCGCGGGGCTCTGCCGGCGGCTCGCGCGGCAGGGCGTCCTGCTCGGCAGCCACGACGACCGGACGGCCGCCGACCGCACCTTCTGGCGGGGCCTCGGCGTCCGGATCGCCGAGTTCCCCGAGACGCGGGAGGCCGCGCGGGCCGCCGTCGCGGCGGGCGACCGGGTGGTCATGGGCGCGCCCAACGTGATGCGGGGCGGGTCGCACAACGGCAACGTGCCCGCCGAGGCGCTGGTGGCGGAAGGCTGCGTGACCGCGCTCGCCTCCGACTACCACTTCCCCTCCCTGCGCGCCGCGGCCTGGGCGCTCGCAGGTCGGATGGGCCTCGCGCCGGCCTGGCGGCTCGTCTCGGAGGGCCCGGCGGATCTTCTGGGCCTCGCCGACCGGGGCCGCATCGCCCCCGGCCTGCGCGCCGATCTACTGGTGCTGGAGCGCGAAACCGGGCGCGTGGCCGCGACCTTCGCGGGCGGGGCGCTGACCTACATGGCCGGCCGCGTGGCGGTGCGCTTCCTCGACTGAGGCGCTCAGCCGCCGCGCGCCGCGCCGGTGACGCGGTTGACGTGCCCCATCTTGCGCCCCGGCCGGGCCTCGGCCTTGCCGTAGAGGTTGAGGCTCGCCGCGGGGTCGCGGGCGATCTCGGGCACGCGGGCGACGTCGTCTCCGACCAGGTTCTCCATAACGACGTCGGAATGCCGCGACCCGTCGCCCAGCGGCCAGCCGGCCACGGCGCGGATGTGCTGCTCGAACTGGTCCACCGCGCAGCCCGCCTGCGTCCAGTGGCCGGAGTTGTGCACCCGCGGCGCGATCTCGTTCACGAGGAGCCCGTCCGATGTGACGAAGAGTTCCACGCCCATCACGCCGACATAGCGGAGCCTTTCCAGGATCCTGCCGGCGAGCAGTGCCGCATCGGCGCGCTGGGCGGCGCTCAGCCGTGCGGGAATCGTCGTCCGGCGCAGGATGCCCTCGCGGTGGACGTTCTCGCCGGGATCGTAGGCCACGACCTCGCCCGAGAAACCCCGCGCGCAGATCACCGAGACCTCGTGGGAGAACGCGACGAAGCCTTCGAGGATCGCGGGCGCGCCCTGCATGGCGGCGAGCGCCGCCTCCGCGTCCTCGGGCCGGTCGATCCGGGCCTGGCCCTTGCCGTCATAGCCCAGCCGCCGCGTCTTCAGGATCGCGGGCAGGCCGATCTCCGCCATCGCCTCGGCAAGGTCCTCGGCGTCGTCCACCGCCGCGAAGGGTGCCGTGGCGAGGCCGAGATCCGAAAGGAACGCCTTCTCCACCAGCCGGTCCTGGCTGACCTTCAGCGCGCGCCGGTCGGGCCGCACCGGGCGGAGCGGGTCCAGCACGTCGAGCGCCGCGGCGGGCACGTTCTCGAACTCGAGGGTGATGGCGTCCACCGTTTCGGCAAAGGCGGAAAGGGCGCCCGCATCCTCCCACGCGGCCGTGGACACGGCATGGGCGACGTCGCCCGCCGGCGGGGCGGGGGCGGGGTCGTAGATATGGCAACGGTAGCCGAGCCGCGCGGCGGCCACCGAGAGCATCCGGCCGAGCTGCCCGCCGCCCAGGATACCGATCACCGCGCCGGGGGCGAGCGGTTCAGCCATCCTGCGGCTCCTCGGGGATGGAGGCGGTGAGATCGGCGCGCCAGCGTGCCACGCGTTCTGCCAGGGCCGGATCCGAGAGCGCGAGGATCTGCGCCGCCATGAGGCCCGCATTGGCCGCGCCCGCGGCGCCGATCGCCATGGTGGCCACCGGGTAGCCGCGCGGCATCTGGACGATGGAATAGAGGCTGTCCACGCCCGAGAGCGCCCTGGTCTGCACGGGCACCCCGATCACCGGCAGTTCCGTCTTGGAGGCCATCATGCCCGGCAGATGCGCGGCGCCGCCCGCGCCGGCCACGATCACCTTGAGGCCGCGCCCCGCCGCCTCGCGCCCGTAGGACCAGAGCCGGTCCGGCGTGCGGTGGGCGGACACGATGCGCGCCTCGTAGCCCACGCCGAGCGTGTCGAGCATCCCCGCCGCCTCGCGCATCGTGGGCCAGTCCGACTGGCTGCCCATGATGATGCCCACCTGCGTCTCGGCCATGCGCCGCCTCCTCGGGTTCGGGAAGCGGCACTATAACTTCGGGCGCGGCCTACGCAATGATGTCGGGAAGGAGCCTGTCCTCGATGTAGGCGATGCGGTCCTTGAGCTGCAGCTTCTTGCGCTTGAGCCGCTGGAGCGTGAGCTGGTCGGCCGTGGCCTTCTCGACGAGCGCCGAGATCGACTCGTCGAGATCGCGGTGCTCGCGGCGAAGCACCTCCAGTTCGACGCGCAGCACCTCGTCGGTCTGCATGGACAGATCGCTGGGCGCGTTCATCGGGCACCTCGTTGTTCTTCTTGTCAGGGGGGCGATGATACCAAATTTCCGCCTGCCGGGCAAAGCTCTTGCCGGGCGCGCGCGCCGTTCCCATATTTCGGGAGACGGTCGCCGAAACGGGGCCGTCCCAGGGACTGTCGCTTTCGAAAAGGACGTGTCGATGACGAAGATGAGTCTGGGGGCCTACCCCCACATGCTGGGGTTCGAACAGCTGGAGCGTCTGCTGGAGCGGACGGCCAAGACCGGCAACGACGGATATCCCCCCTACAACATCGAACAGACGTCGGATCACTCCTACCGGATCACGCTCGCCGTGGCGGGGTTCACGCCCGATCAGCTTTCGATCACGGTCGAGGACAATCAGCTCGTGATCCGCGGCCGTCAGGACGAGGACGCGGAAGAGCGGGTCTTCCTGCACCGCGGCATCGCCGCGCGCCAGTTCACCCGCAGCTTCGTGCTCGCCGACGGCGTGGAAGTGGGCGAGGCGGTGATGGAGAACGGGCTTTTGCACGTGGACCTCGCGCGCGCCCGGCCCGAAACCGTGGTTCAGACCATCGAGATCAAGACAGGGGGAGCGAAATGAACACCAAGTTCGATTTCGGCGATGCCGGCGAACAGCCGATCGTCTATGTCCGCCCGGTCAAGGTGGCCGAGCTGCCCGAGGAGCTGCGCAAGCAGGCCGAGGGGATCGAGACGCTCTACGCGGTGCACAACGCCGAAGGCGAACGCCTCGCGCTGGTGCGCGACCGGCAACTGGCCTTCGTGCTGGCCCGCCAGAACGACCTCGCGCCCGTCACGGTGCACTGAGGCCGCGGCCGCTCACCGGGGCGGCCAGATCTTGTAGCGCTCATGCAGAAGCCGCGCGCAGGCGTCGTTCGCCTCCGCGCGGGTGAACCCGTTCACGCGGCTGTCCTGCAGCGCCGGGCCGGGCAGGTCGCGCGGCGTGCAGGCGGCGCGCGCGGCGGGGCGCAGACGCACCGGCAGGCCGGCGCGGGCGTAGTGGCCCGAAAGCCAGATGTCGTCCACCGGCCAGGCCGGGTCGGGGATGTCGAACGCGTCCGCGTCCAGCATCTCCGGCCGGATCGCCACGCCCGCGAAACCCTGCGCGATGTCGCTTTCGCCCGTGGCGGGCCGCTCCGCCCGGCGGCGCAGCGCGGCGACGGCGAACCCCGCGCCGGCGAGCACGGCCTCTTCCGGCCCATGGGCGAGCGCGGCGAGCCATCCTGGCCCGTAGGTCCAGTCGTCGTCGCAGTAGACGAGCCGCGCGCCTTGCCCCGCGAGCGCCCGGGCCGCGGCCAGCGCCTTGCCGGCCGGGCCGTGGTCTTCCTCCGACCAGAGGATCTCCACGCCGGCGGGCAGGGCGGGCGGCGCGACCGGGCCGGAAAAGCGACGGTATCGGCGCGGCAGGCAGAGAAGCACCCGGTCCGGCCGCGGCCGCTGGTCCAGGATCGAGGCCAGCGTCGGCCCGATATGCGGAAGGCGCGGCGGGATCGAGGTGAGCGAGACGGCGAGCACGCGCGTCGTCCTCAGCCCGTGATCAGCCCCATGGATTCGAGCTTGAGCAGGACCTGGTGGGCGCAGTTGTCCACCTCCACGCCCTCGGTATCGACGCGGAGCTCGGGGTTTTCCGGCACGTCGTAGGGATCCGAGATGCCGGTGAACTCCTTGATCTTGCCCTCGCGGGCGAGCTTGTAGAGGCCCTTGCGGTCCCGGCGCTCGCATTCCTCGAGGCTCGTGGCGACATGCACTTCGACGAAGGCGCCGGATTGCTCGACCTCCTCGCGCACCGCGCGGCGGGTCGCCGCGTAGGGGGCGATGGGCGCGCA
>CAZPCU010000086.1:0-7458 GCA_964585075.1 uncultured Rhodobacterales bacterium | reverse complement strand
GAACTTCTGCGGCTCCTTCCCCGCGGAGAGGTCGTATTTCGCGATGACCTGCTTCGAGAGCGATCCGCGCACGCCCTCGGCGAGGAAGACGTATTTTCCGTGAAGCTCCATTCCCGGCTCGTAGGAGGGGCCCGGCGTCCCGTCTGGCTGAAGCCCGAACTCGCCGGCGACCACGCCCTTCACCGCGCCGTTCTCGCCCCAGACGAGTTCCGAGCAGGCCATGCCCGGGAAGATCTCGACGCCCAGCGCCTCGGCCTGCTCGGCCATCCAGCGGCAGACGTTGCCCATGGAGACGATGTAGTTGCCGTGATTGCTCATAAGCCCGGGCATCGGCCAGTTCGGAATGCGGATGCCGCCGGCCTCGCCGAGCATGTAGAAATTGTCCTCCCGCACCGGCACGTGGAGCGGCGCGCCCTTCTCCTTCCAGTCGGGGATGAGCGCGTCGAGGCCCGAGGGATCGAGGACCGCGCCCGAGAGGATGTGCGCGCCCACCTCGGAGCCCTTCTCGAGCACCACGACCTCGAGATCGGAGTCGAGCTGCTTGAGGCGTATCGCGGCCGAAAGCCCGGCCGGGCCCGCCCCCACGATCACCACGTCGTACTCCATCGTCTCGCGCGTCACCTCGGCCATCGGGCCCTCCCGGATTGAGTGCTCTGGTCGCTCAGCTCGTCCGGGGTGCAGGTAGCCCGCCCCCGCGCGGCGCGTCAATCGCAACCGGACGTCGCGCCCTGCGAAACACCGCCGCGCGCGCCGAATCGGCGCCGGCTCTCCGGCGGCCCCCCGGTCCGCGCGACCGGCCTTGCAAACCGCCCGGCGCTCGGGGCACTGTGCGGCGTGTCCGGGCCGCGCGCTGCGCGCGCGGACGCCGCCGGAGCCCGGCGCGCCTGCCAACGAACCGCCAGTAGAGGCCCATGGAAAAGATACCGATGACCCGCGCGGGCCACGCCGCGCTGGAAGCCGAACTGAAGCATCTGAAGTCCGTCGAGCGCCCCGCCATCATCCGCGCCATCGCCGAGGCGCGCGAGCATGGCGACCTGTCGGAGAACGCCGAGTATCACTCCGCGCGCGAGAAGCAGAGCTTCATCGAGGGCCGGATCAAGGAGCTCGAGGGCGTGCTCGGCCGCGCCGACGTGATCGATCCGGCCACGCTCTCCGGCCCGATCAAGTTCGGCGCCACGGTGCGGCTGGTGGACGAGGACACCGACGAGGAAAAGACCTGGCAGATCGTCGGCGAGCACGAGGCCAACGTCGAGAAGGGGCTTCTCAACATCAAGTCGCCCATCGCCCGCGCCCTCATCGGCAAGGAGGAAGGCGACAGCGTCGAGGTCCGCACGCCGGGCGGCGAGAAGACCTACGAAGTGCTCGAGATCCGCTACGAGTGATCCCCGACCAGTGAAGGGCCCGCCCATGGCCGAGCCGCGCGACGAGAGCCAGACCTCCCTCGGCCTTTACCAGCGACCCCAGGCGCCGCGCCCCTCGGGCCTCGAGATCGCCGCCGTGGCGGCGAGCCTCGCCTGGCTCGCGCTCGCGGGCGGCGTCCTGCTGCTGAGCTCCTGGGGAAAGGGCGCGGAGTCCGCCGGGCTCCGCTTCGCGGTGACGGCGCTCGCGCTGTTTCTGCCCGTCGGCATGATCTGGGTGGCCGCCACCGCCGCGCGGGCGAGCCGGGTCATGCGCGAGGAGAGCCAGCGGCTCCAGGCCGCCGTCGAGGCGCTTCGCCGCGCCTACCTCACCCAGGAGCAGGGCCGTCATTCCGTCGCAGAGCCCTCCGTGGCCAGGAAGCTCGAGGAGATCGCGGCGCTTCAGCGCCGCACGGACGCGGCGCTCGCGATGTTCACGTCCCCGCGCGCCGCCGCCTCGGCCCCGAGCGGCGGGGACCTCCCCGTGTCGGAGCCGGGCGCCGAAGACCAGGCAACGCTCGCCCTCGGAACGCCCGCCGAGGCGCTCGCGCCGCCGCTCGGCAACGAGGATTTCATCCGCGCGCTCAACTTTCCCGAGACGGCCGAGGACGCCGAGGGCTTCGCCGCGCTCCGCCGCGCGCTCGCCGACCGGCAGACGGCCCAGCTCGTCACCGCGGCGCAGGACATCCTCACGCTGCTGAGCCAGGATGGCATCTACATGGACGATCTGCGCCCCGACATGGCCCGTCCCGAGATCTGGCGCCGCTTCGCGGAAGGAGAGCGCGGCCGCGCCATCGCGGCGCTCGGCGGCGTGCGCGACCGGTCTTCGCTTGCGATAACGGCGGCGCGGATGAAGCAGGACCCGATCTTCCGCGACGCCGCGCACCACTTCCTGCGCCGCTTCGATCACGGATTCGCCGCTTTCGCCGAGCGCGCGAGCGACGCGGAGATCCAGGCCTTCGCCGACACGCGCTCGGCGCGCGCCTTCATGCTGCTCGGCCGGGTCGCGGGCACCTTCGACTGAGCCGCGTCGAAAAGTTTTCGACCGAAAACTTTTCCGGGCGCGCGGTGCGGCGCGGGAATTTTCGATCGAAAATTCCCGCCTGTTCAGCCCAGGTGCTCGAGGATCGGGCAGTCGGGCCGGTCGTCCCCGCGACAGGCGTGCACGAGGCTCGAAAGCTCGTCGTGGAGTTCCTGCAGCGCGCGTTGCTTCGTCTCGATCTCGGCGAGACGCCGCTCGGCGAGGCGCTTCACGTCCGCGCTGGAGCGCGTGCGGTCCTCGTAGAGATCCAGGAGCTCGCGACATTCCGGGATCGAGAAGCCGAACTCCCGCGCCCGGCGCACGAAGGCGAGCTTGCGCACCGCCGCGTCGTCGTAGTCGCGGTAGCCGGCGGCGCTCCGTCCCGCCGGAGCGACGAGCCCGATGTCGGCGTAATACCGGACGGTCTTGACCGGCAGCCCCGCGGCCTCGGCCGCCTTGGAGATGTTCATCGGCGCCCTCCTTTCCAGTTACTGGAATCTAGGTCCTCGCCCCGGCCTCAGCAAGCGCTGAGCGCCTCTGCCAACTCGGCCTCGAAGCCGAGGCCGAGGATCCACCCTTCCTCCGGCGCGGCGACGTCGAGCATGGCGTCGAGGCGGTCGGGGCGCAGCCGCGCGAGCCCCGCCGCCAGAAGCCGCACCTGCGCCGCGTCCAGGATCTCGTCGGCGCCGCGCCGCTCGGCGATGGCGCCGCGCATGAGGGAGGGCCAGACCTCCACCAGCGCCACGCCCGCCCCCGAGAGCGGCTCGAACGGCCAGGCCGCCGCGCCGAAGCGGCGGCGGAGCCGCGCGAGAACCGGCAGCCCGGTAAGCGCCTGGCTGCCCACCGAGCCCGCGCCGGAGAGCTGCCAGCAGGAGAAGGCCCCCCGCGCGCGCCGTTCGGCCTCGCGCCACTCTTCCATGCCGTGGCCGTCCCGGGCGCGCCCCTTGCGCGGCAGGTGCGGGACGTCGCGGCAGAGCCCGTTGCCCCAGAACGGGCCGACGCCGGGGAAGCGCGCGTTGATCTCCCCGGCGACGTCGAAGCGGTTGCTCGTCCGCGGGCCCTCCTCGATGCGCGCCTCCAGCCAGGCCCAGACCGCCAGCGCGTCCGGGCGGCCCGTGAGCACGGCCGCGAACCCTGCCGGGTAGCCGAAGGGAAAGTCGAATCCGGCGAGCACCCGCCGCCCCGCGGCGCGCTCGGCGGCGATGCGGTCGGCGAGCCAGGCCTCCGCCACGGGCCGGCTGCGCAGATAGACCGGCGTCTCCGCGCCCGCGCGGGTGGCGGCGCAGGCCCAGATCGCGTCCTTCTTCGGGCGCGGGCCGCGGTCGGCGCCGCCCGACCAGTCCACCACGAGCACCGTGTCCCGGCTCATCCGCCGGCGTCCAGCAGCGCGCGGGCGGCCGCGAGGTCCTCCGGCGTGTTCACGTTGAAGAACGGGTCGCGGGGATGCGCGGGAAAGAGCGCCTCGGCCGCGCCCTGCGCCTCGGCCCAGCGCCCGAGCTTGCGCTCCCCCGCGGCGAGGGCGGCGCGCAGCTGCTCGCGCAGCGCCACCGGCCAGAGGGCGCAGGTCGGATGCAGCCGCCGCCCCCCGGGCAGGGCGCTCGCGGCCACGGCGACGCCCGTCCCCCGCGCCGCCGCCGCGGCGAGCCGCGCCGCCATGTCGCGCGGCAGGAAAGGGGTGTCGGCGGCGGCCGTGACGACCTCGTCCGCGCCCTGCTCCGCCGCCCAGTCGAGGGCCGCCAGGATCCCGGCGAGCGGGCCCGCGAAGCCCGGCAGGTCATCGGGCAGCACGGTCAGACCGTACTCCGCGAAGCGCGCCGGGTCGCCGTTGGCGCTGATCGCCAGCGACGCGACCTGCGGGCCCAGCCGGGCCACCACATGGGCGAGGAGCGTCGCATCCCCGAGCGGCAGCAGCGCCTTGTCCGCACCGCCCATCCGCCGCCCCTGCCCACCGGCGAGGATGACCCCGACGGGACGGCTCATGGCCGATCTCCCCGGGCGGTTTGCATCTGCCACGGCACGGGCGTAAGGGCTGGCGCGGAAAAGGAAAGCGGACGCGTCATGCGGGCATCATCCACCAAGCGGGCCTATCTGCAAGGGCTGAAGGACGGTCTGCCCTTCCTCCTCGTCGTCTCGCCCTTCGCCGCGCTTTTCGGGATCGTCGCCACCGAGGCGGGGCTCGACGTGGTGGAGACGATGGCCTTCTCCATCGTCGTGATCGCCGGCGCGGCGCAGTTCACCGCCCTCCAGCTTCTGCTCGAGGAGGCGCCGACGATCATCGTGCTGGCCTCGGCGCTGGCCGTGAACCTGCGCATGGCGATGTATTCCGCCTCGCTGACGCCGCATCTCGGCCCGGCGCCGCTCTGGAAGCGCGCCTTCGTCGCCTATTTCCTGGTGGATCAGACCTACGCCATGAGCGTGGCCCGGTTCGAGCGCGAGCCCGGTCTCGGCCTCTCCGAGAAGCTCGCCTATTTCTTCGGCGTCGTCACCCCGATCTGCCCCATGTGGTATGTCATGACGCTGGTCGGCGCGGTGGCCGGCAGCGGGCTGCCGGAGGGACTCGCCCTCGATTTCGCGGTGCCGATCACCTTCCTCGCCATGATCGCCCCCATGCTGCGCACCCTCGCTCATGTCGCCGCGGCGGGCGTCTCGGTGGCGCTCGCCCTCGCCTTCGCCTTCCTGCCCTACAGCCTCGGGCTCATGGTGGCCGGACTCGGCGGCATGATCACCGGCGCGCAGGTCGAGGTCTGGCTGGCCCGGCGCGCGGCGGACGAGGAGGGCACGGCATGACCGGGGGCGGCATCGACCAGGCCACGCTCTGGACCGTGATCCTGGCGCTCGGCGCGGGCAGCTTCGGGCTGCGCTTCGCGTTTCTCGGCCTCGTGGGCGACCGGCCGCTTCCGCCCTGGCTTCTGCGCCACCTGCGCTACACGGCGGTGGCGGTGCTTCCCGGTCTCGTGGCGCCCATGGTGGTCTGGCCCGCGGCGACGGGGGGCACCACGGATCCCGCCCGGCTCGTCGCCGCGCTCGCCACGCTCGGGCTCGGCGTCGCGACGCGCAACGTGCTCGTCGCGATCCTCGGCGGGGCCGCGGTGCTCTACCTGGGGCTCTACCTCACCTGACCGCCCGCCGGGGCGGAGGCGGGCATCGGGAAATGCGCCGGGCGGTTCGGGTCCGGCACCTGGCCGTAAAGCGCGATCGCCTTCGCCTTGTCGGGATCGTCGTGCTCGATAAGCCGTTCCTCGCGGACGCCGGGCAGACGGCCGAAGCTTTCCATGAGGCGCTTCGGAAACCAGGTGCGCTCCACGCTTTCGAGCCCCGGAAGGGAGGCCAGGATTTCCGAGGTCTCGAGGGTGCAGCGCGATCCCGCCACGGGCCCGTTCGCCTGCACGAGGCGCAGCGCCCGCTCCGCCGTGGCGGCCGGCACCTCGAGCTCCTGGACGACCACGTGGAAGGTCTCCCGCGCATGGGCGCGGCGATAGACGTCCTCGAAGGCGGGCGTGACGCCGTAGAGGACGTCGTTGCGTTCCGGAATCAGCTCATGCTCGACCGAGCCCGCGGGGTCGAAGATCACCCGCTGCGACGCGTTGACCATGAGGCTCGTGTGCGCCCCCTGGCCGTTGCGGTTGTTGATCATGGTGTAGAGCGTGAGCGAGGGCGGCCCGTCATGCACGTAGCGCGCCCGCGCGACGGCCTCGTCCGGCGCCCAGACCCGTTCGCCCGAGCACCCGGCGGCGAGCGCGGGGGCGAGGCAAGCGAGAAACCTGCGCCGGTGCATGGCCGCCGCTGGCCTCACCCGCGCCGTCAGATCGCGAAGATGGCGAGGAAGATCAGTATGCCGAGGGAAACGCCGGCAACCCACATCGAGGCACGGATGAAGCCCGCGAAGGTCTTCTCGTGTTCGGTGATATCCATCTCGCCGTGCTTGTGCTGCTCAGCCATGTCTCGCGTCTCTCCCTGCTTTGCGGATTCGCAATCCGAATAGCCAATTCGCCGCGCCCTGTCATCCCGCGGCACGCTGTGCCGAACACGGCGGCGCGGCGCTCTGCCTCATGACGATCCCGCGGATGTGAACTCCCACGCGCCCTCGGCGTTGAGCCGCCTCGTGGCGCGCCCCGTCTGATGCAGGTGATTGAGGTGCGCGACGGCCTCCACCAGGGCGAGCCCGTATTCTCCGCGCCCGATCCGGCGCTTGAAGAGGGCCGCGAAGCATTCTCCCGCTGTCTTCGGCGTGGCGATGTGCCGCTCGACCCGCGCCAGCGCGCCGTGATGGTTCTCGATGAGCTGCTCCAGGCGGAGCGGCACGCCGGTGAAGGGGAGCTTGTGGCCGCAGAGTGCGAGCTGATCGGCGCGGGCGAGGCCGGAAAGCCGCGTGCAGGACTCCAGCCAGTCCGCCACCGGATCGGCCTCGGGCTCGGTGGCGTAGACCCCGAGATTGGAGCTGATCGAGGGCAGGATCTGGTCTCCCGTCAGCACGAGCGCGTCGTCGCGGCTCCAGAAGGTGGCGTGTTCGGGGGCGTGGCCGTTGCCGACATGCACGTCCCAGCGCCGGCCTCCCATCTCCACCACGTCGCCCTGCTTCACCCGCCTGAAGCCGAGCGGCATGGGCCAGACCATGTCGGCGAAGTTGAACGGGCGCTCCGCCGCGCGCTCGGCGAGGATCGCGGGATCCATCCCCGCGCGGCGCCAGAAGGTGAGGGTTTCCGGGAGCGGGCGGTCCTGATCGTCGAGGGTGAGCATCCGCGCGAAGAGCCACGCCGTGCGCGTGGTCAGGAGCTCCGCGCCGTGCTCGGACTGGAACCAGCCGGCAAGGCCCACATGGTCGGGATGGTGATGCGTCACCACCACGCGGCGCACCGGCCGGCCGGCCAGCGGCCCGGCGAGCAGGCTCTCCCAGATGGCGCGGGACTTGCGGGAACTCATGCCGGTGTCCACCAGGGTCCAGCCGTCGCCGTCGTCTAGGGCGTAGACGTTCACGTGGTCGAGCACCATGGGCAACGGCAGGCGCAGCCAGAGCACGCCTTCCGCCACCTCCACCGCCTC
>CAZPCU010000085.1:0-7491 GCA_964585075.1 uncultured Rhodobacterales bacterium | reverse complement strand
CGCCGCCCAGTCCCAACGGGCGGAGGGCCGCGGCGGCGGCGCGAGCGCGGGCGACGGCGGCACCGCGCGCCAGAGCGCCCCCGGCCCCGCGGGCCAGAAGCTGGTTGCGCGCTGGGGCGGGCAGATCGTCGCCGCCATCGAGCGGCAGAAGCGCTACCCATCGGGCACACGCGCCGCGGGCCGCGTGCGGCTCGCCATCTCGGTGACGCCCGGCGGCCGCCTCGCAGGCGTTTCCGTGCGCGGCTCGTCGGGCGACGGGCGGCTCGACCGCGCGGCGCTGGCCGCGGTCCAGCGCGCCCGGCTGCCGCGCGCCCCGCGCGGGCTCTCCGCGGCCAGCTACCCCTTCACGGTGACGCTGCGCTTCGCGCCCTAGCCGGGCAGCGCGGCCATCAGGGCCTCGAGGCAGGCCGGGCCATGCCGGTCCATCATCAGCATGTGGCTGCCGCCCGGCGCGACATCCCGCGCGCTCGCCACGAGGGCCGCGCCATGGGCCGTGGCGTAGTCGCGCCAACGGGCCGCACGGGTTCGCCAGCCCGAGTCGATCCCCAGGAAGTCCCCCTCGATCATGGCGAGCGGCGCGGGCGGCGGCCCGTCGGGCAGGGCCGAGGGTTCGACGGCCGCGATGGCGGAGACCCGCCCCGGCCGCGCCGCGGCGGCGTCGAAGACGGGCTCCGCTCCCTGGCTGTGGCAGATCACGAGCGGCGCGTGCAGACGATCCAGCACCGCCTCCAGCGCCGCGCGCTGAAGCGCCGCGGTGGAGAGCCAGCGGGGCGCGAAGCCGCGGGCGAAGGCGTCGAGGGCCTCAACCGGGAACTGCTGGCCGGGGAAGGGCCGCCGGGCGAGGAAATCCTCCGCCCGTCCGAATCGGAAGAGCGTCCACCCCTCCTCCAGGGAGCGCAGGATGGGATCGCCCGCCCAGAGCCCGGGCGCGAAGCCCGCGCGGCCGCGCTCGGCCATGTCCACGACATGCACCTCGCGCCCCGCGTCGAGGAGAAGGTGCAGCCAGCCCGGCCGCCCGTCGGGCGTCGTCTCCCAGCAGCCGCCGTGAAGCCCGCCGCCATGGACGAGCACCACGGGCGGCAGGTCGCGCGCGGCCTCCGGCACGAAGAACTGGACATAGGCATGTTCCACCGCGAAATGCCCGCGCGGATCGTGGTCGATCTCGGTGTCGCGTGTCACCCGGATGCGCCGCGGCCGGCCCTCATCGACGCGGAGCACGCGGCCCCCGGCGGTGTAGCTGCCGAACTCCCGCAGGCTGTAGCTCATGGCCGGACCGGACCCCGCGCCGCCGCGGCGGCGTCGGACTGCCCGCCGCGAACCGGGCGGATGGCGGGAGCGGCGCGCCGCTGTGTCAGCCCCGCCCCCGAAGCACGTTGCAGCCGTCCCGCCACCCGCTTCACTCCAGCGCGTTCAGCGCGCGGTAGGCGTCGTAGCGGGCGGCGAAGTCCCGGTAGCTTTCCACGACGCGGGCGAACATCTCGTCGGCCGCCGCCTGCTCGGCATAGACCTCCTCGGCCGCCGCGCGCAGCGCCTCGATCACCGGCTCGGGCAGGCGCTTCACCTCGACGCCGCTCGCGCGGAACTGTTCCAGATACTCCTCCTGCGCGGCCACGGCGGTCCCGATGGTCCAGAGATTCACGTCCATGCAGGCGGTCTCGATCGCGGCCCGGTTCGTCTCGGAAAGGCCGTCCCAGAGATCCTTGTTCATGTAGAACTCGATGAAGCCCGAGGGCTGGTGCCAGCCCGGGAAGTAGTAGTGCTTGGCGACCTGGTCGAAGCCCATGAGCCGGTCCACCATCGGAAAGCTGAGCTCGGTGCCGTCGAGCCGGCCGGTTTCCAGCGAGGTCGAGATCTCGCCCGCCGGGATCGACATGGGGTTGGCCCCCAGCTTCGCGTAGACCTGACCCCCGAGGCCGCCGATCCGGATGTCGAGGCCGTCGAGATCCTCCACCGTCTCGATGGGCCGGGTGAACCAGCCGCCCGCCTCGGAAATGATGACCCCGCAGGCCATGGGCACCACGTTGAAGGGCGCGTAGATCTCGCGCCAGAGCTCGAGCCCGCCGCCGTGGTTCAGCCAGCTGATGTATTCCACGGGTTCCGGGCCGAAGGGCATGGAGCCGAAGAGCGCCGCCGCCGGCGCCTTTCCGGCCTGGTAGCCCGCGAAGGACATGCCGGCCGGGATCGCCCCCACGCTCACGTTGTCGAAGATCTCGAAGGGCGGGCTGAGCTCGCCCGCGCCGAGGTGGCGGAACTCCACCTCTCCGTCGGTCAGAAGCGCCACGCGCTCCGCGAAGCGATCGATGGCCGGCCCGAGCACCGGGAGCTGCTTCGGAAAGGCGCTTTGCAGGTTGTAGCTCTCGGCGGCGGCCGCCCCGCCGGCGAGGGCGAGGGCGGCCGCGAGAAGCGCGGGTTTCAGGTGCATTGGTGATCCTCCCTTGCGTGGCCTCAGACGAGGCCGGTGACGATGCCCGGAAAGGCCATGAGCAGGCCGAGGGCGAGAAGCTGGAGCGCCACGAAGGGCGCGACGCCGCGGTAGATCTCCGCCGTCGAGACGCGCTCCTTCGCCGCGCCGCGCAGGTAGAACAGCGCGAAGCCGAAGGGCGGGGTCAGGAAGGAGGTCTGGAGGTTCACCGCCACGAGCACGCCGAACCAGACCAGGAGCGCCTGTCCCTCGAGCCCGTTGCCGAAATCGAGCGCGGCCACCACGGGCGCGAAGATCGGCACGAGGATGAGGGTGATCTCCAGCCAGTCGAGCACGAAGCCCAGAAGGAAGATCGCCCCCATGACCACCGCCATGACGACCCAGGGCCGCTCTCCGAAGGCCCCGAGGCCCGACTGGATGAGCGCGTCGCCCCCCACGCCCTTGAAGACGGCGGCGAAGCAGGTGGCGCCCATGATGACGAGCATGACCATCGAGGTCGCCACCACCGTATCCCGCGCGGCCTCCATCACCATGGAAAGCCGGAACCGGCCGTAGAGCGCGGCGACGAGGATCGCGCCCAGCGCGCCGAGGCCGCTCGCCTCCGTGGGCGTGGCGAGCCCCGCGATGATCGAGCCGAGCACCGCGATCACGAGAAGGACCAGCGGCGCCACGTCGAGGACGGTGCGCAGAAGCCCCGCGAGAAGCCCCGCCGCCGCCGCGTCCGCGGCGCGCGGCAGGCCCCGCGCGCGCCACGCGATGTAGATACCGTAGAGCAGCACGAGCAGGAGCCCCGGCCCGATCGCGCCGGCGAACATGTCCGGCACGGGGGCCTGGAGCTGGTCGCCGAGCACGATCAGCATGACCGAGGGCGGCACGAGGATGGCGAGCGTGCCCGAGGCCGCCACGAGGCCCGAGGCGGCGGGCGCGTCGTATCCCGCCTCCAGCATCCGCGGCAGGGCCAGGAGCGCGAGCAGCACCACCGAGGCGCCCACCACGCCCGAAGAGGCGGCGAGCAGCACGCCGATCACGAGGACGGCCACGCCCATCCCCGCCGCCGAGCCGCCGAGCGCGGCCTGCGCGCCCCGGAGGCTCCGCTCCGCCACGCCCGACTTCTCGAGGACGAGCCCCATGAAGATGAACATGGGGATCGCGACGAGCAGCCAGTTCGACAGCACGTTGGCGTAGATCCGGCTCACGATCAGGTTGAAGAAGGCGCCGGGCAGGTCGGAGATCAGGATGAAGAGCGCGGCCGTCCCGGCGAGCACGAGCGCGACCCGGTAGCCCGCGAGGATGCCCCCGAGGCTCAGCACCGCCATGGCGAGGGGCATCCACGTCTCGCTCACCGCCCGAGGCGCTCCCTCGATAGCCGCACCGTCTCCCAGAGGATGGCGAGCCCCAGCAGGGCGAGCCCCAGCGGCAGAGTCGCCTTGATGAGCCACAGATCCTGGAGCCCGCCGCTCGCCGAGCCCTCCCCGCTCGCCCGCGCGCGGCGCGCGAACTCCCAGGCCGCGGGCACGCTCATCCACAGGAAGGGCGCGGCGAAGAGGAGGTTGCCGAGCATGTCGGTCGAGGCCCGGCCCCGCGGCCCCCGGCGGTTGTAGAGGAAATCCACCCGAACATGCCCGCCGCGCAGCCAGACGAGCCCCGCCGGCAAGAGCGCGATCGCCGCCAGGAGGTGCCATTGCAGGTCGAGCAGCGAGTTCAGCGTCACCGCCTCGCCGAAGAGCGGCACCGGCGCTCCGAACCGCACAAGCGGGTTCCAGTCGAGAAGGTTGGCGAGAACCTGCAGCGCGATGGCCAGCATCAGCACGACGACCAGTGCGCCGAAGAAGTTCAGCACGGCTCGGCCCGCGGCGGCGCCCATCTTTCCTCCCTGCCCGTTCGTGTCGCCGGTTTCCGCGGCAGGCTAGCGCATCGCGGCCGGCTATGGAACAATCCCGGCATGAAAGCCCCGTCCGAATGAGCGCCCCGCGGCCGAATCCCCAGGCCGAGCGGCTTCGCGCCCTGCTCGCGCGCGGGGAGCTTCTGATGATGCCCTGCTGCTACGACGCGCTCTCGGCGCGGCTCATCGAGCAGGCGGGCTTCGAGCTCACCTTCCTTTCGGGCTTCGCCGCCGCGGCGAGCCGGCTCGGCGCGCCGGACCTGGGGCTCATGAGCTACGGCGAGACGCTCGACCAGGCGCGGAACGCCCTCGGCGCCGTCACCATCCCGATGCTCGCCGACGGCGACACCGGCCACGGCAACCCGATGAACGTGATGCGCACCGTGGAGGGCTTCGCGCAGGCGGGCTGCGCCGGCGTGATGATCGAGGACCAGGTCTGGCCGAAACGCTGCGGCCACGTGGCCGGCAAGGCGGTGGTGGACCGGGAAGAGGCGTTCGACCGCATCCGCGCGGCCGTCGAGACGGCGCGCCGCCACGACATACTGATCATGGCCCGCACCGACGCGCGCCGCGAGCTCGGGCTCGCCGAGGCGATCGCCCGGGCGCAGGGTTTCGCGGAGATCGGCGCCGAACTCGTCTTCGTGGAGGAGCCGCTCTCGGAGCCCGAGATGCGCAGGATATGCGCCGAGGTGCCCGCGCCCATGGTGGCGAACATGCTCGAGGGCGGGCAGACGCCGATCCTCCTGCCCGCGAGGCTGGCGGAGCTCGGCTTCGCGGTGGCGGCCTACCCGCTCGCGGCGCTCTCGGCGGCCATGCAGGCTATCTCGGAGACGCTCGCGCGGCTCCGCGCCGGGGAGGAGCATACGGCGGGCCTCATGCCCTTTGGCGAGATGAAGGAACGGCTCGGCTTCGACGCCTACATGGCGACCGCCGCGCGCTATGACCGGGAGTGATCGGGCCGACGCGCCGGCGCCCCGCGGGAGTCGGAAGCCGGCGCGCCGGCTGCGCCGCCACGCCCCAGGGGAGCGCGGCGGCGGAGGCCCCCCGGCCTCTCCGCCCGAGGGCGGACTTCTCGCCCCGGCGAGTCGCCCCTGTTCTCGCACGGGAAACTGGCCACTATGAGGCATGCCACCGGCGGGATTGCGGCCATGCTCGGTGATCTCGCCCAGGCCGCGACGCCACGAAGACGTGATCCGCTTCGGCGCCGAGGCCGATATCGCGGCCTTCCTGACGGCGCGGGGGGCTTCAGCCCCATCGCACCCACGCTTGCGCCGCCCCGAGAGCTTTCCTATTGCTTGACCGAAGGGCAGGAGAAGAAGATGGGGCACGACAAGCGGTTTCTCCTGCATATCGGGGCGAACAAGACGGGCACGTCCTCGATACAGACCATGCTCGCCGCGAATCCGGAGCCCCTGGCCGCCGCGGGCTGGAGCTATCCCGACTTTCACAGGAGCTACGGCGCGCATCACGCGCTCGCCTACTCGATCGGCGGCCTTGGGCGCGGCCTTCGGCATGACTGGGAGAGCGAGCTTCGCGCGCTACTCGCCGACCGGGAGATGCGCTTCGTCTTCTCGAGCGAGCTCTTCCTGCGGCTTGTCGATCCCGAGCATGTCGCGCGGGTCTTCCCGCCCGGCGAGACGCTCGTCGTCGTCTACCTGCGCGACCATCTCTCCTACATGATGAGCTGGTACGCCCAGGCCGTGCAGGAACGCAATGTCACGGCGAGCTTCGAGGACTACGTCCAGCTCTTCTCGGCGCCGCTCAGCGGTTTCCTCGCCCGCTGGGATGCCGTTTACGGCCGTGCGAACGTGGAACTGCGGCTCTTCGACCGGGCCACGCTCGCCGACGGAGATGTCCGGCGCGACTTCGCGCAGTTCATCGACGGGCTCGATCCGGAAACGCTCGAGTGGCCGGAGAAGGAAAGCAACCCGTCGATTTCGGGCAACCTCCTGTTCTTCAAGCGCCTGCTCAACAACTACATGACGCGGGAGGAGGCCGAGAGCCATCCCATTCCGGACGAGTTCGGCGCCTACGCCGACGTAAAGCCGACCTTCCGGGGCAAGTTCCGGGTGACGGCGTGGGAGGCCACCATGGTGCGCCGTGTCTTCGCGGACGACATCCGCGCCCTGCGCCGGCGCGGCCTGCCCCTCGGCCGGCTGCCCGAGAGCGTCGATGGCCTGCAGGTCCCCGATTTCGCCACACTCAGGACAGATACGCAGGACATCAAGCGCATCGCGGAAGAAACCGGGAAGGCGTTTCTGACATACGCCGCACGATGGCAGGACTGGCATGCACTCTAGGGACGCCGACATGGGCACGAGCGCCGATCCGAAAGCCGTCATGCTGCAAGAGGACGGCGCGCACCGGCCGCTGAGGGAGCGGCTGCTCCGCTCCGCCGTGACGGCACATCTCTCCGGCCTTGCACCCGACCGCATCGCCGTGATCGACGCGATCGAGAAGGATGACCCGGCGACGCTGGCCCTCTTCGGCGACCTCGCGTTCCTTCCCTCCGCCGCCCGCGCCCCGAAGCTGGTTTGCCTGGGGCTCGTCGCGCATCCCGATCTCGCGAGGACGCGGCCGACGCTCGTCTGCATGCGCCCCCTCGGCGCCGAGCTCAAGGCGCTCGCCCAGCGTTGCGACGCGGAGACGACGCGCCATCCGCGCTGGACGGAAGGCGTTCTCGGGCTGTTCGAGCGGGTCGTCTTCGTCGATCGGTTCCACCTCGCCCAGAGCCTCGGCTTCCTGCCATGGGCGTCCTTCGGCATGGTGGATCACTACCCCTTGCCGCTTCCGGCGCCGGACCCGGGCGACGGCGACGTCCGGCTGCTCCTGATCGATCACGGCATCGACGACGACGAAACCGCCACGGTAGCTCCCGAGGCGCTTGCGCGCTCTCTCGGATCGGGTCACGAGATCATCGACCTCCGTCGCGCGGGCGAGGGCGCGGCGGCCGCGGAACAGCTTCCCGCGGCTGACCTCCACGTGCACCTCAACTACGCGCGCGTCCGCCCCGTTCATGGCGTCACACCCCAGGACAGCATCCTGAGCGGGGCCTACACGATCGTCCAACCCATCCGGGAGGCGGGCACGTCCCTGCTCGGCCAGAAGCTCGCCGCGCTCATCGACGCGCGGCCCTACGCGCGGGCGCTCTCGCCCGAGGAAAACCCGGTGCCTGCAATCCGGGACA
>CAZPCU010000084.1:0-7507 GCA_964585075.1 uncultured Rhodobacterales bacterium | reverse complement strand
TCCACCAGAGCTTGAGCGCCTGCCAGTGGATGAGCGCGAGCACCCGGCGCGAGCCGAAGGGCCGGCGCAGGCCGGCGGCGATGAGGCCGCGGGTCGTGAGAGGCCGGCGCGGCCCCGTGAGCGTCGCGTAAAGCCCGCCGTTTTCCTGCAGGTAGTCGATCCAGACGCCCACGCGATCGGGGGTGATGTCGAAGCGGAAGGTGTATTGCCCCTCCACGGGCTGGAACGGCGAGACGTGGAAGATCTTCCTTGCCTGCAAGCGGTCCTGGGGGCCGATGGGCCGCAGGTCGTCGTGGTGGACGAGGTAGGAATGGCGGTCTCCGCAGGTGTTGTTCACCTCGGCGATCACCGCGCAGAGGCGCTCCTGCGCGTCATGGCAGAGCCAGAAGCTCACCGGGTTGAAGACGTGGCCGAAAACCCGCGGCTGCGCGAGGAGGAGCACCCGCCCCGGAAGGTCCAGGCCGTGGGCGGCCAGCACCTCCCGCACCCAGGCCGCGCCGCGGCCCGCGCCGCGCGGCCCGCCGTGATCCCTGTCCCAGAGCGAGGCGAGGTTCGCCGCGTTCCGCGAGAAGAGCCGCGGCGCCGCGACCTCCGCCTCGGCGTCGAGAAGCAGGTAGTCCACGCCGTAGCGGAAGGCGTTCCGGATCTCTCCCTTCCGGCCGTGGAAGGTCTGCCCGGGGATATGCTCGACCCGCGCCGTCACTCCGCCGCCATCCCGGCTTCCCGGGCGAGGATGGACCGGGCCACGTCATGCGCGCTCGAGAGCCCGTCCTCGTGGAAGCCGTTCTTCACCCAGGCGCCGCAGAACCATGTCCGGTTGCGCCCCTGGATCGCGGGCAGCTGCGCCTGCGCCGCGAGCGCCGCGCTGTCGTAGACCGGGTGCGCGAAGACGGTTTCGGCGTGGATCAGTTCCTCCCGGATCGGCCGCGCGTCGTTCAGCGTGATGAAGAGCGGGTCCTCCTCGGGGATCGGCTGCAGCGAGTTCATCCAGTAGCTGACCCCGATCCGTCCCTGCGGCCCGCCCGCGTCCTCGGTGTAGTTCCAGGACGACCACGCGAGACGGCGGCGCGGCATCACGCGGGCGTCCGAATGCAAAACCACCCGGTTCGGCTGGTAGCCGATCCGCCCCACCGTGGCGCGCTCGCCCGGCGTCGGGTCGGCGAGAAGCCGCATCGCCTGGTCCGAATGGGTGGCGAAGACCACCTCGTCGAAACGCTCGGCCGGGCCGCCGGGCACCGCAACCTCCACCCCGTCGGGATGGCGGCGCACGGCCCGGACGGCGCAGCCGGTGCGGATCTCGACCCCCTGCGCGGCGAGCGCGGCTTCGAGGCGGCGGACATACTGCACCGACCCGCCCTCGACCGTGTACCACTGGTGCTGCCCGGTGATCCCGAGCAGGTGGTGGTTGCGGAAGAACTCGAGCATGGCCCGGGCGGGGAAGGCGAGGATCTGCTCCTTCGGCACCGACCAGATCGCGCCCGAGAAGGGCAGAAGATAGTAGTCGCGGAACCAGCGGCCCGAGCCGAGCCGTTCCAGAAGCTCGCCCACGGTCAGCCCGTCCTCCTGCGCGGTGGCGTAGCCGCGCGCGTTGAAGCGAAGGACATCACGGACGAGGCGCCAGAAGCGGGGGTCGGCGGTGTTGCGGCGCTGCGCGAAAACCGCGCCGAGGCTGGACAGCCCGTATTCGAATCGTCCGCCGTCGATCGACACGCCGAAGCTCATGTTGCTTTTCGACACGGCCACGCCCAGCCGGTCGAAGAGCTGCGTGAGCAGCGGATAGTTGGCGTGGTTGAATACGATGAACCCCATGTCCACGGGCTGGTCGCCGCGCTTGCCCGCGATGACCGTGCGGGCGTGCCCGCCAAGGCGCGGCTCGGCCTCGAACAGCGTCACCCGGTGGTCGTCGGCGAGGTAATGCGCCGCGCCCATGCCCGATATGCCCCCCCCGATCACGGCGATCTTGCGGGGGGCGGCGGGGGACTGCTCGAATGGCATGGGCGGCGGGCTCCGTCTCTTGGGTTGTGATTTGTGATTCCTTACGTTGGCGAAGAGTTTGCGGATGAGAAAGAATCTTCGCGCACCGGTGATCCGCCCGCGAGGGCGGCCCGTAACAAAGGCATGCTGACGAATGTCGACTGGCTTGACGACGCAACCCCACCGATCGCCGCCGCGCCCCCGCGCCGGCGGCGCGTCACGCACGCGTGGCCCGGGAAGGGCGCGGACATGACCGGCGGTCGGGACGCGGCAGGCACGGCCTGCGACTGGACGGAGCATGTGCTGCGCGTGCGCGACGCGCGGGACCAGGGCGCCTTCGCCGAGCTGTTCGGGCATTTCGCCCCGCGCGTGAAGGCGTTCCTGATCCGCTCCGGCGCGGATGCGGGCCTTGCCGAGGAGTGCACGCAGGAGGTGATGGCGACGCTCTGGCAGAAGGCGCATCTCTTCGACCCGGCGCGCGCCAGCGTCGCGACCTGGGTCTTCACGATCGCGCGCAACCGCCGCATCGACGCGCTGCGCCGCCAGCGTCGCCCCGAGCCCGAGGACCTGCCCTGGGGCCCCGAGGCGGACCCCGACCAGGAGGAGGTGGTCGCGCTGCAGCAGGAGACGGAACGCCTCGCGCAGGCGCTGAGAGCGCTGCCCGAGAAACAGAGACAGCTGATCGAGCGCGCCTATTTCGGCGAGCTCAGCCACACCGAGATCGCCGCCGAGACGGGCCTGCCGCTCGGCACCATAAAATCCAGAATCCGCCTGGCGCTGGAGCGCCTGCGCCACGAGATGAAGTAGCACCGCGACGATGACCGAGATGATCAATCACCACCTGAGCCCGCAGCTGCTTATGGCCTATGCCGCCGGCGCGCTGCCTGAGGCGTTCGACCTCGTGGTCGCGGCGCATCTCTCCCTCTGCGACGCCTGCCGCGCCGAGGCGGAAAGCTACAACGCCCTCGGCGGCGCGGTGCTGGAGAACGAAGCGACGGCCGCGCTCGACGAGGACAGCCTCGCGGCGACGCTGCGCCTGATCGAGGCCGGCCTGCCCGAAGCTCCGGAAGTGGCCACGCCCGAGGCCGCGCCGGACGAGGTGCTTCCCGCGCCGGTGCGGAGCTATGTGGGCGGCGGGCTCGAAGCGGTGCGCTGGCAGAACATCGGCCGCGGCGTGCGGCAGGCGCTTCTGCCGATGACGGGCGAGGCCCGCGCGCGGCTTCTGTACATCCCCGCGGGCACGGCGGTGCCGGATCACGGCCACAAGGGCACGGAGATCACGCTGGTCCTGCAGGGCGCCTTCCGGGACGAGACGGACCGCTTCGGCCCGGGCGACGTGGAGATCGCCGACGAGAAGCTGCGCCATACCCCGGTCGCCGAGGATGGCGAGGACTGCATCTGCCTCGCCGTGACCGACGCGCCGCTTCGCTTCTCGGGCCTCGTGCCGCGCCTCGCGCAGCCCTTCCTGCGCATCTGAGACCGCAGCTGCGTCATTCCGCCGCGTCGCTGGACGGCTCGGCGTCCGGCGCGAACGCCTCGAACTCGAACCTGTCGAGACGGTGGGCACGGGCCGACGCCTTCTCCGCGCTTACCTTGATCTCGGCGAGGTCGCGCGCGGCCTGCCCGAAATGGCGGTCGAGGTTCTCCACCCGCTGACCCAGCCGCGCGACGTCCGCGCCGAGGAGCGCGAGTTCCCGGCGGATGCGCGTCGCTTCCGCGCGCAGCCGCGCGTCCTTCAGCACGGCGCGCATGGTGTTGAGCGTGGCCATGCAGGTGGTGGGCGAAACGATCCAGACCCGCGCCGCGAAGCCTTCCCGCACGATCTCGGGGAAATTCCCGTGAAGCTCGGCGTAGACGGCCTCCGAGGGCAGGAACATGAGCGCGCCATCGGCCGTCTCCCCCTCGACGATGTATTTCTCCGCGATGGCGCGGACATGGGCGCGCACCGCCTGCCGGAGCGCCTGGCCCGCCCGCTGCGCGGCCTCGCGCGTCTCGGCGCGGCGCAGCGCCTCGTAAGCTTCCAGCGGGAACTTGCTGTCGATCGCGATGGGCCCGGGCGGATGCGGCAGATGCACCAGCGCGTCGGGACGCGCGCCCGAGGACAGCCGCGCCTGCAGCGTGTAGCTGTCGCGGGGCAGCGCCTTGGCGAGGATGTCGTAAAGCTGGATCTCGCCGAAAGCCCCGCGCGTCTGCTTGTTGGAAAGGATGTCCTGAAGGCTCAGCACCTCGCCCGAAAGCTGGCTGATCTTCTCCTGCGCGCGGTCGATGGTCTTCAGCCGCTCCTGCAACTCGCCCAGCGAATGCGCCGTGCGCCGCGCGCTGCCGGAGAGGCTCTCGCTCAAGCTTTCGTTCACCTGCGAGAGCCGTTCCTCCATCAGGCGCAGCATTTCCGCCTGCGACCGCGCCTGGGCATCGGCGACATGGCTCAGCCCGCCCGCGAGCTGGTGCTGGCCGTCCCCGAGTTCGCGCACGCGCTGGCCGAGCGCGCCGAGCTGGCGCTGGAGCGGTTCGACCGTCCGCGCGGCGCGGCCCGCGGCGCGCGCCGCGGACACGAGAAGCCAGAGCAGCAGCACCACCAGCGCCGTCCCGGCCATCGCGGCAAGCGCGAGCGGATCGTCGGGCGCCACGGCACGACCGCCGATCTCGATCATCGCCGCCCGAAGAGCCGCTCGATGTCGGCGAGTTTCAGCTCCACGTAGGTGGGCCGGCCATGGTTGCACTGGCCCGAGAGCGGCGTTGCCTCCATCTCGCGCAGGAGCGCGTTCATCTCCTCGCCCCGCATGCGCCGCCCCGCCCGGATCGACCCGTGGCAGGCCGCGCGGCTCAGAACCGCGAGGAGGCGGGTTTCCACCGCCTGGCTCTCGCCCTGCTCGGCGAGCTCGTCGGCCACGTCGCGCACCAGCCCGGCCGCGTCGACCGCCCCGAGCGCGGCGGGCGTCGCGCGGACCGCCACCGCGTCGCCCCCGAAGGGCTCGAGCTCGAGGCCGCAGCGCGCCAGATCCTCCGCGGCGTCGAGAAGCCGCTCCCGCTCGGGGGCGGAGAGGGTGACGATCTCGGGAATGAGCAGGGCCTGGGCCGCCACCCCCGTATCCGCGAGCTGGCGCTTCAGCCGCTCGTAGACGAGCCGCTCATGGGCGGCGTGCTGGTCCACGATCACCACGCCGTCCTCCGTCTGGGCGACGATGTAGGTCTCGTGCAGCTGCGCCCGCGCAGCGCCGAGGGGCAACCGCTCGGGCGGCGCGGCCGCCTCGTCGGGCGCGTCCGGCTCCTCCTCTTCGGGCTCGACCCGCGCGCTCCACGCATCGCCCATTTCGCCGAAGCCCGGCGCCTGCGCGGCGTAAGACACGGCCCGCGCAGCGGCCGAGGGGCGGTCCATCTGGTAACGCAGGGCAGCCGGCGCTCCGGGCCGGGCGGCGCCCAGCGCGGCGCCGGCCACGGTCGTCGCGGCCCTGTGACCGGCCCCGGCAAGCGCATGACGAAGCGCCGAGACGAGCAGGCCCCGCGCCACCCCCGGATCGCGGAAGCGCACTTCCGTCTTGGCGGGATGCACGTTCACGTCCACGAGCCGGGGGTCGCAGTCGATGTAGAGCGCCGCCACCGGGTGCCGGTCCCGGGGCAGGACGTCCATGTAGGCGGCGCGAAGCGCGCCCACCAGCATCCGGTCCCGCACGGGCCGCCCGTTCACGAAGAGATGCTGCGCCACCGCGGCCCCGCGCGAATAGGTGGGCAACGCCGCGTAGCCGGAGAGTCGCAGCCCCTCCCGCTCGGCCTCGATCGGGATCGCGTTCTGCAGGAACTCGGCCCCGAGCACGGCGGCGAGCCGGCCGCCGATCGCGTCGAAGAGATCGCCGCTCTCGGCGTCGGCGCGGAAGGTCACCCGCCCCTCTCCGCCGCCCGAGACGTCGCGCAGGGTGAAGCCCACGAAGGGCTCGGCCATGGCGAGGCGGCGCACCGCGTCGCCGATCGCCTGCGCCTCGGCCCGGTCCGTGCGCAGGAACTTGAGCCGCGCCGGCGTGGCGCGGAAGAGGTCCCGCAGCTCGACCACCGTGCCACTGTCGAGCGCGGCGGGGCGCACCGGCTCCATGTCGCCCCCCGTGACGGTGAGGCAGGCCGCCTCCGCACCGGGCGCGCGGCTCGTGATGGAGAGCCGGCCCACCGCCCCGAGGGAGGCCAGCGCCTCGCCGCGGAAGCCGAAGCTGCGGATGTCGAGGAGGTCCGAGCCGTCGATCTTGGAGGTGGCGTGCCGGGCCACGGCGAGCGGCAGCTCCTCGGCCGTCATGCCGCAGCCATCGTCGCGCACGCGGATCAGGGTCTTGCCGCCGTCGGCCTGCGCGATCTCGATCCGCCGCGCGCCGGAATCGAGCGCGTTCTCCACGAGTTCCTTGACCGCCGAAGCGGGCCGCTCCACCACCTCGCCGGCGGCGATGCGGTTGATGGCGGCCTCGTCGAGCGGGCGAATCGCCGGGCGGGCACCGGTTATCTTGTGGCTCGCGTCGTTCATGCCCCAAGACCTAGCACGCCCGGCGGCGACTTGGCCAGCGTCCCGGTGTGCCCCTTGGAATCCCGACATATTCCATTAGGTGAATGCAAGACGCAGCATTCCGAACCATTCCGAACGGAGGACGCATGTTCACGCGCGAAAGCCCATCGAGGGGACCGACCTCGCCCCGCGTGGTGGGGTTCTACGAAGAACCCACCGGCAGCATCCAGTACGTCGTGATCGACGAAGGCACGAAGAAGGCGGCGCTGATCGACGTGGTGCTCGGCTTCACGCCGTCGGAGGCGCGCACCGACACCGCCGCGGCGCAGGAGATCCTCGACTTCGTGAAGGCCGAGGGGCTGACCGTGGAGTGGATCCTCGACACCCATCCCCACGCCGACCACCTGATGGCGTCGGCCTGGCTCAAGGAGCAGCTCGGCGCGCCCACCGCGATCGGCGTGAAGGTGCGCGACATCGCCGGGATCTGGGGAGAGATCTACAATACTCCCGGCGCCTTCGATCCCGACCGGGACTTCGACCGGCTCTTCGCCGACGGCGAGACCTTCATGCTCGGCGAACTGCCCGTGCGGGTGATGCTCTCGCCCGGCCACACGCTCGGTTCGATCAGCTACGTGGTGGGCGACGACGCCGCCTTCGTCCACGACACGCTGATGCATGTGGACGCCGGCACCACGCGCGCCGACTTCCCCGGCGGCTCGGCCTCGGAGCTCTACGATTCGCTCATGGCGATCCTCGCCCTGCCGGAGGAGACGCGGCTCTTCGTCGGCCACGACTACCCGCCGGTGGGCGAGCGCACCGATCCCGCCTGGGAGGCGACGGTGGCCGAGCACAAGGCGCACAACAAGCATCTCGGCGGCGGCACGCCGCGCGAGGCGTTCGTGAAGATCCGCGAGGAGCGCGACGCCACGCTCTCGCTTCCGGACCGGATGCTCTACGCGCTGCAGGTGAACCTGCGCGGCGGGCGCTTGCCGGAGACCGAGTCGAACGGCAAGAGTTACTTCAGGATTCCCGCCAACACATTCTGAGGAGAGC
>CAZPCU010000083.1:0-7596 GCA_964585075.1 uncultured Rhodobacterales bacterium | reverse complement strand
CGATGTCGGCCGCTTGCGGATCGACGTAGATGTTGAACTCGGCCGCCGGCGTGATGTTGCCGACCTCGAAATAGGCCCCGCCCATGAGAACGATCTCGGCCACGCGCGCCACGATGTCGGGCGCCTGCCGGAAGGCGGTGGCGATGTTGGTGAGCGGGCCGAGCGGGCAGAGCGTCACGGTGCCCGGCGGCTCGGCGCGCAGGGTGTTCACGATGAACTCCACCGCGTGGCCGTCCTGAAGCGCCATGGTGGGCTCGGGCAGCACGGGCCCGTCGAGCCCCGTCCTGCCGTGGACGTGCTCGGCGGTGACGAGCGGGCGCTCGAGCGGCCGGTCGCAGCCCGCGAAGACGGGGATGTCCCGCCGGCCGGCGAGCTCGCAGACGATGCGCGCGTTGCGCGCGGTGAGCGGCAGCGGCACGTTGCCCGCGACCGCCGTGATCCCCAGCACCTCGATCTCCTCCGGGCTCGCGAGCGCGAGCAGGATCGCCACGGCGTCGTCCTGGCCGGGGTCGGTGTCGATGATGATGCGGCGGGGCGGCATGGTGCGGGATCCTGCGTCGCTGACCCGGCCTTACTGTCAGAGCGGCGGGCGGCCCGCAACGGGCCTTGCGGCCCATGGGCGGCTCAGCGCCTTTCGAGAGCCTTGGCCCGGTCCCAGAGCGCGTCCATCTCGTCGAGCGTGGAGTCCTCCGGCCGCCGCCCCTCGGCGGCCAGCGCCGCCTCGATGGCGCGGAAGCGGCGGGTGAACTTGGCGTTGGCGCGGCGGAGCGCCGCCTCCGGGTCCACCTCCAGGTGGCGGGCGAGATTCGCCATCACGAAGAGCAGATCGCCCATCTCCGCCTCGATCTCGTCCGGGCCGAGCCCGTCGCGCGCCTCCACGAGCTCGCGCGCCTCCTCGGCGATCTTGTCGATCACCTGCCCGGTCTCCGGCCAGTCGAAGCCCACCCGCGCCGCGCGCTTCTGGAGCTTCACCGCGCGCAGGAGAGCCGGCAGCCCCACCGCCACGTCGTCGAGCACGCCATGGGCGTTCTTCGCCGCGCGCTCGGCGGCCTTGATCGCCTCCCAGTCGCGGGTCTGCTGTTCGGCGGACTTGTCGCGGCTCTCGTCCCCGAAGACGTGGGGGTGGCGCGCGACCATCTTGTCCGAGATCCGGTCGGCCACGGAGTCGAAATCGAAAAGCCCCTTTTCGTCGGCCATTTGCGCGTGAAAGATCACCTGAAGCAGAAGGTCGCCCAGCTCGCCCTCCAGCTCGTCCCACGCTTCGCGCTCGATGGCGTCGGCGACCTCGTAGGCCTCCTCGATCGTGTAGGGCGCGATGGAGGCGAAATCCTGCTCCACGTCCCACGGGCAGCCCCGCTCCGGGTCGCGGAGGCGGGCCATGATCGCCTTGAGGCGCGCCACGCCGCCCCGGGGGGCGTGGATGAGCGCGTCGGTCGGGTCGTGGGGCATTGCGGCTCTGTCCGGTTTGCGGTTGAGTGGAACCTGACCCGAGACAGGTGGGGAGTCCAGCGCATGCCCGTGATCAACCGCATCGCCGGCCTGGCCGAGGACATGACGGCCTGGCGGCGCCACCTGCACGCCCGGCCCGAGATCGGTTTCGACTGCCACGACACCGCGGGTTTCGTGGCAGAGAGGCTGCGCGAGATCGGCGTGGACGAGCTGCACGAGGGCATCGCGCAGACCGGCGTCGTCGCGGTGATCCGGGGCCGCGGCGAGGGGTCCGCCGTGGGGCTTCGCGCCGACATGGACGCGCTGCCCATGGACGAGACGAGCGGCGCGGCCTGGGCGTCGGAGACGCCGGGGCGGATGCACGCCTGCGGCCATGACGGGCACACCACCATGCTGCTCGGCGCGGCGCGCTACCTCGCCGAGACGCGCAACTTCGCAGGAAGCGCCGTGCTGATCTTCCAGCCCGCCGAGGAGGATGGCGGCGGCGGCGGCGTGATGGTGGAAGACGGCGTGCTGGACCGTTTCGACGTGCGCGAGGTCTATGCGCTCCACAACCGCCCGGGCCTGCCCGAGGGCCATGTCGCCACCCGCGCCGGGCCGATCATGGCGGCGGTGGACGATTACGTGGTGACGCTTCGCGGCAAGGGCGGGCACGCCGCGCGGCCCCACGAGACGGTGGACCCGATCCCGCCGCTCGCCGCGATCGCGCAGGCGCTCCGCAACCTCGCCGCGACGGAGGCCGACCCGAGCGCCGATCTCGTCATCGCCGTGACCCAGCTCCGCGCGGGAACGGCGACCAACGTCGTGCCCGAGACGGCGGCGCTCGCCGGCACGGTGCGCAGTTTCGACCCCGCGCTGCGCGACTGGGCGGAGCGGCGGGTGCGCGAGGTGGTCGGAGGGATCGCCGCGGCCTACGGCGTGACGCCGGAGATCGACTACCAGCGCTGGTATCCCGCCACCGTGAACCACCCCCGCGAGGCCGCCTTCGCGGCCGAGGTCGCGCGCGAGATCGTCGGGGAGGAGGCGGTGGAGACCGACACGCCCGCCAGCATGGGGGCGGAGGATTTCGCCTACATGCTCGAGGCGCGGCCGGGGGCCTATCTGCTCGTCGGGCAGGGCGACACGCCGATGTGCCACCATCCGGCCTACGACTTCAACGACCGCATCGCGCCGGTCGGGGCCTCGCTGCTGGCCCGGATCGTGGAACGCGCATTGCCGCTGGAGTGAGACATGGCGCTCGAGGACGCGAAACGGCAGGTGGACCACGCCTTCACCCGCGAGGAGCTGAAGGGCAACAGCTTCGAGAACACCTTCGGCGGCGCCGTGTCCTTCCTGCGGCGCCGCTACAGCAAGGATCTTTCCGGCGTGGACGTGGCGGTGACGGGCGTGCCCTTCGACCAGGCGGTGACGAACCGCCCCGGAACCCGGCTCGGGCCGCGGGCGATCCGCGAGGCGAGCTGCCTGCAGCCCTACGATCCGCCCTGGGGCTGGGGCGGCTACGACCCGATGCAGGAACTCGCCATCGTGGACTACGGCGACCTCGCCTTCGACTACGCCCGCGTGGCGGAGTTCCCCGCCGCGCTCACGGCCCATGTCCGTACCATCCTCGACGCGGGCGCGGCGAGCGTGGCGCTGGGGGGAGATCACTATATTTCCTTCCCGATTCTGAAGGCTTACGCCGAGATCTTCGGGCCGATGTCGCTTCTGCATTTCGACGCGCACACCGACACCTGGGCCGATGACGACATGGACCGCATCGATCACGGCACGATGTTCTACAAGGCGGTGAAGGCGGGCTGCATCGACCCGGCGCGCTCGGTCCAGATCGGCATCCGCACCTACAACCCCGACACGCTCGGCATCCCGATCATCGACGCGCGCGAGGTCCACGAGAACCCCGTCGCCGACACGGTCGCCAAGGTGCGCCGCATCCTGGGCGACGCGCCCGTCTATCTCAGCTTCGACATCGACGCGCTCGACCCGGCCTTCGCGCCCGGCACCGGCACGCCCGTCTGGGGCGGGCTGGCGAGCTGGCAGGCCGCGGCGATCCTGCGCGACCTCGCGGGGATCGACCTGAAGGGCGGCGACGTCGTCGAGGTCTCGCCGCCCTTCGACACCACCGGCGCGACGGCGGTGGCGGGCGCGCATGTGGCGACCGAGATGCTCTGCCTGATCGGGCAGGCTCGCTCGAAAGGGCGGTGAGGGCCTTGCGCCGCGTGCTCCCGGCGCGGCAGACGGGTGGGAATGATGACGCGGGGCGGAGGCCGGCGATGACGGGCATTCTGAAGATCTTGTTCTGGTTCGCGGTGCTGGTGCTGCTCGTCGTGGTGAATGTCGCGGCGTGGGTGCGCTTCGCGCCCACCGACGTCGCGCGCTGGCACGCGGTGCCGCAGGTGGACGGGAACGAGGATTTGCCGGGCGGGGTGAAGCGGCGCGTCGCGGGCGCGGGGGCCGCGGGCCTCGCCGCCTTCGACCGGGTGGCGCGCGCCGCGCCGCGCACCCGGGTGCTGGCCGGATCGCCGCAGGAGGGAAAGGTCACCTACGTCACGCGCTCGCGCGTCTTCGGATTTCCCGACTACACCACCGCGGCCCTCGACGGCGAGGATCTCGTCGTCCACGGGCGGCTCCGCTTCGGGCAGTCCGATCTCGGGGTCAACCGGGCGCGGGTGGACGGATGGCTTTCCGGGGCCGGCCTCGCCTCCTAGGAGGACGGGGCGCATCCCTCCGATATTTCGCGCCACATCGGATTGTTGAGCGACATCTGGCACTGGGCCGTGAAACTCCGGCCGTCCACGGTCAGGCAGATGGTCTCGCCCAGTTCCACCCGCCCGCCCGCGCTGTCGGTGCAGTAGCAGTCCGGCCCCTTGGGGGATTTCGGCGCGGCGGGTGCGGTGGCCGGCGTCTCGGCGAGCACGGGGCCGGCGGCGAGCCAGGCGATGAGGGCGAGCGCGCGCATGAGGCCGAGTGTAGCAAATCGCCCGGTCTTGACCAGACCCGTGCGATGGGGGACAGAGCGGCATGATCCCCGAGGACAGGCTCGAGCAGATAGTGCAGCGCCTCCAGTACCTGGAGGCGCGCATGGCCGAAGGCGGCGGCGGCGACGTCGCCCGGCTCGGCCGGGAATACGCCGAGCTGCGCCCCGTCGTGGCCGAGATCGAGGCGTGGCGGAAGCTGCGCGCGGATCTCGCCGAGGCGCGCGCGCTTCTCGACGACCCGGACATGGCGGAGCTCGCCCGCGACGAGGTCGCCCGCCTCGAGGCGGAGCTGCCCGAGGCGGAGCGCGCGCTGAAGCTCGCGCTGCTGCCCCGCGACGCCGCCGACGCGCGGCCCGCCATGCTGGAGATCCGGCCCGGCACCGGGGGCGAGGAGGCGGCGCTCTTCGCCGCCGATCTCATGCGCATGTACCAGCGCTACGCGGAGTCGAAGGGCTGGAGCTTCGAGGTCGTCGAGCAGCAGGAAAGCGAGCTCGGCGGCATTCGCGAGCTGGTGGCGCAGGTGAAGGGGGAGGGCGTCTTCGCCCGGCTCAAGTACGAATCCGGCGTCCACCGCGTGCAGCGCGTGCCGGCCACGGAATCCGGCGGGCGCATCCACACCTCGGCGGCGACCGTCGCGGTGCTGCCCCAGGCCGAGGACGTGGACGTGCAGGTGGACCCGGCCGAGCTGCGCATCGACACCATGCGCAGCTCCGGCGCCGGCGGGCAGCACGTCAACACCACCGATTCCGCCGTGCGGATCACGCATCTGCCCACGGGCATCGTGGTCACGAGCTCGGAGAAGTCGCAGCACCGCAACCGCGAGATCGCGATGCAGGTGCTGAAGGCGCGGCTCTTCGACATGGAGCGCCGCCGCGCCGCCGAGGCCCGCGCCAGCGCGCGCAAGGCGCAGGTGGGCTCGGGCGACCGCTCCGAGCGCATCCGCACCTACAATTTCCCCCAGGGGCGGATGACCGACCACCGCATCAACCTCACGCTCTACAAGCTCGACCAGATCCTCGCGGGCGATCTCGACGAGGTGATCGACGCGCTGATCGCCGACGCGCAGGCGGCCGATCTCGCAGAGATGGAAGGATGACCGTCGCCGAGGCGCTGGCGCGCGGCGCCGCGCGGCTTCGCGCGGCGGGTATCGAGGGCGCGGCGCGCGACGCGCGGCGGCTGCTCGCCGACGCGATGGGCGTGGCGGCCGGGCGCCTCGGCGCCATGGGGCCCGAGACCGTGCCCGCGGCGGCGGCGCGGCGCTTCGACCAGATGCTGGAGGCGCGGGCGGCCCGCCGCCCGGTGGCGCGCATCCTCGGCCGGCGGGCGTTCTGGGGGCGGGACTTCGCGGTCACCGACGCGGTGCTCGACCCGCGCCCCGAGACGGAGAGCCTGCTGGCCGCGGCGCTCGAGGAACCGGCCCGGCGGCTTCTCGATCTCGGGACGGGCAGCGGCATCCTCGCCGTGTCTCTCCTCGCCGAGTGGCCCGCGGCGCGGGCCGTCGCCACCGACATCAGCGCCGCCGCGCTGGAGGTGGCGCGACGCAATGCCGCAGCGCACGGCGTGGCGGACCGGCTCGAGCTTCTCGAAAGCGACTGGTTCGCGCGCGTTGCGGGGCGCTTCGACCTCATCGTCTCGAACCCGCCCTACATCGCCGCGGCGGAGCTTCCGGCGCTCGCCCCGGAGGTGCGGCTTCACGACCCGCCCGGGGCGCTCAGCCCCGGCGGGGACGGGCTCGGCGCCTACCGCGCGATCGCCGCAGGCGCCCGTGGCCACCTCCGCCCCGGCGGCCGGCTTCTCGTAGAGATCGGCCCGGCCCAGGCGGCGGCCGTGGCGGCGCTCTTCTCGGCGGCGGGTCTTGAAGACCCGGGCCTGCGCACCGATCTTGACGGAAGGGATCGCGTGGTGGCGGCCAGGGCGCCGGAGTGACCGCAGCGCCCGGGTCGTCGCAATTCGGCGGAATTCCCCAGATTCCCCCTTGTCTTGACCGCGCCGAAATGTTTACACCTTGGTCAGTCGCGGCAGTGGACGCCCCCGGGCCGTCCCGGCCGGACGCCAAGCCAGACAATCCGCTCCCCCGATACTCGAAGCGGCGCGGCACATCCGCATCACGGCGCGGAGCGGCAACATCGAAACAGGCTGGACAAAAGCTACATGAGATCTTCCAAAGCAAGGTCGCGGTCGAAGTCGAACCGCTCCCGCTCGGTCGGCAACGTCGTCAACCGCGTCTTCGACAGCTCGGGCCCCGAGGGCAAGGTGCGCGGCACGCCGCAGCAGATCATCGACAAGTACAACCAGCTCGCGCGCGACGCCCAGCTCTCCAATGACCGGGTGGCGGCCGAGAACTTCCAGCAGCATGCCGAGCATTACCTGCGCCTCTTGTCGGAGGCCCAGCGCGAGCAGGAGGCCCGGCGCGAGCAGCAGGAGCGCGAGAACCGCGAACGCCAGGCCCAGCGCGACCGCGAGCGCGCCGAGCGCCAGGAGCGCGAGGCGGCGCAGGGCGGCGACGGCTCCGAGGGCTCCCAGGGCGGAGTGCCACAGAAGGCCGAGGCGGGCGAGGGCGCGGAAAGCGGCCTCGTCGAGACGCCGGAAAGCCGCCCGAAGCCCCGCCGCTCCCGCAAGCCCCGCTCCGACGGTGGCTCGGACGGCTCGCAGGAGGGCGGCGGCGCCCAGGAAGCCGCCGAGTGAGGCTTACCCGCCCCGCGCCTCCACGGCGCGGGCGAGCGCGCAGAACGCCTCCAGCCCGATCTCCTCGGCCCGCGCCGTGGGGGAAATTCCCGCCTCTTCCAGCATGTCCCCGAGCCCGGGCCCCAGCCTCTTTAGCGCCGCGCGCAGCATCTTTCGCCGCTGCCCGAAGGCCATGGCCACCACGCGGCTCAGCACCGCCGGGTCGGCGGGGTGGCGCGGCGTGGGCAGGGCGTCGAGCCGCACCACCGCCGAGGACACCTTGGGCGGCGGGGTGAAGGCGCCCGGCGGCAGCTGCATCACGATGCGCGCCTCGGCGCGCCACTGCGCCAGCACCGCGAGCCGCCCGTAGGCCCTGGATCCCGGCTGCGCCACGATGCGCTCGGCCACCTCGCGCTGGAACATGAGCGTCAGGCTCTCCCAGAAGGGCGGCCAGACCTCGGGCGTGAGCCAGCGCACCAGAAGCTCCGTTCCCACGTTGTAGGGCAGG
>CAZPCU010000082.1:7040-7658 GCA_964585075.1 uncultured Rhodobacterales bacterium | reverse complement strand
TCATCGGGTGGTCGTGCTTGAGCGGCGAGGTCGAGTTGATGTTGGTGTACATCTTCGGACCGGACTCGAACTCATCGTCGGAGTGGCGTCCGGCGATGCGCACCATCTCCATCACGTCGTCCACCCGCTCGGCACCCAGCGAATAGGCGTGCATCGCCTTGTCGGTGAGCGTGAGCTTGTCGAAGAGCACGTCGAGGTGACGCACGGACGGGTGCAGGTCCACCGGTTCCACCGGGTAGCCGCCCGCGAAATGGATGCAGTTGAAGTATTGCGTGAGCTTCAGGAGATTGGCGCACTGCTCGCGGGTGCCGGGCACCTTCCGGCCGATCTCCATGTCCCAGTAGTTCGGCGGCGAGGAGACGTTGCCGAAGAGAATGTGATTGCCCCCCACGGTGATGCGCCGCCCGGGGTTGCGGGGCGTGATGTCCCACTGCCGCGGCGCCCTGGCGACCATCTCCATCACCATGTCGCGGCCCATGCGGACGTTCTGCCCGTTCACGGTGCAACCCGCGCGCCCGAGGATATCCACGGCCTCGGGGTGCAGGAAGGTGATGCCGATCTCCTCGAGGATGCGCATCGCCCCGTCATGAATGGCCCGGACGCCTTCTTCGGACAGGG
>CAZPCU010000082.1:0-7030 GCA_964585075.1 uncultured Rhodobacterales bacterium | reverse complement strand
GGTCGATGTTGACCGGCAGCCGCCACGGCATCTGCTCGATCACGGCGGTGCCGCGCCGCGCGGCGTTGCCGGCCCGCCCGCCGCCGCGGCGGCGCCGTGCGGGAGCGTCGGCGGCTGTGGGTCTGGTCGCGCTCTGGGCCATGGGATCGTCCTCCCGATGTTTGGCCCAGAAAAGACGCGGGCGAAGCGCCGGTCCTGTCGGTTTGCGACCGATATGGTCGCGATCGTTCCCCATCGCCGGAATGCGGCGATCCGGTGGCACCGGAGCGCGATTCGCAAGGCCGTCCGCCGGGTCGCGTCGCGGCATCGGCCCGATCCATCCATGCTTTCGCCCCACTGCGGGGCCAGGAAGGTGTCGGGACAGGAAACAAGGGACGCGCGCGGATCATGACGGTCGTCGTCTTCGAGGAACGGCTCGCTCCGGACTGGAGGCTCTTTCGCACCTCCGACGGCCTGGTGCGGATCCTGCGCGACCCACCCTGCGCCCACCGCGCCTTCGATCCGTTCGCCCGACTGCACCGCTGCCCGGCCGAGGAGCTTCTGCAGACCCTCTTCCCGGAGGCGGCCCTGCCCCTCGATGCGTCCCCGCCCGAAGACGCCCCGGCCGCCGGCGCCCTGTCGGCGCATCCGGCCAACGAGGATCGCGGCCCGGGCGGCTCCGCCCAGTCCGACGCGACCCGTAGGCCGACTCCCTAGGCCCGCGCGAGGACGAGCCAGTCCGGCAGGTGACCGATGTCCGGGAGCACCACATCGGCGAGCGGCGCGAGCGTTTCCGCGGCGGCCGGGCCGGTGAGCACCGCGACCGTGAGCATGCCCGCCGCGCGGCCCGCGATCAGGTCGTGCGGGCTGTCCCCCACCATCACCACCCGCCCAGGAGGAACGGCCGCGGCACGGGCGAAGGCGAGAAGCGGCCCGGGCTCCGGCTTCGCGCCATGCCCGCTGTCGGCACCCGCCACGAAGGCGAAGCGTCGCTCAACCCGCGCGGCGCGCAGATGGGCCCGCGCCGACGCCTCGCTGTCGTTCGTCATCACGCCGAGGGTGATCCCCGCCGCGCCGAGCGCCTGCATCAGGGGCGCGAGGGGCACCGCCTCGGCGAGCGGCGCCTCGGCCGCGCGCTCGGCCAGCCAGCCCTCCAGCGCCGCGGGATCGGCGCCCGGCAGCGCCCGGGCCAGGAGTTCCGCCGCCTCCCGGTTGGTGCCGGCGATGACGGGACTTTCCGGCAGGAAGGCGCCCGCGGCGAGATCATAGCCGAGCGCCCGCGCCAGGACGTTGGCGCGCGCCGGCGCCCCGCCGGACAGTTCGCCGATCACCCGTTCGGCCCAGGGGCTCCAGGTCGCCTCGAAGGAGAAGAGCGTGCCGTCCTTGTCGAAGAGCACCGCATCGGCGCGGCGGCCGGTCATGTCCAGTGCATCGCCACGCCGCCGGGCAGCCGCGCCCGCGCCTCGGCGGGGCGCGTGTAGGCATGCCCCGCGGCGTCGCAGAAGCTCGTCACCCAGAGGTCGTCCATCAGCAGGAAATCGAGCACGGCGGCGAGCGTCTCGGGCCGGTCCGCCTCGGTGCGGAGCGCCTCGGCCGAAAGCCCGGTCGCCCCCATGAAAACGCCCAGGAGCTCCGCGTCCGCGGCAAGCCACGCCAGGGCTTCCGCGGCGAGCGCCTCCGCCGCCTCCTCGCTCATCGCCATGCCGATCGGCCTCCGGAAAGGTTTTCTTAACCAGTTCCATAAAGAGTGATGAACAGGAAACACAAGCGCGCCGAACCCGCGCGGGGAGCGAGGATGCCGGGCAGATTGCTCATCTTGGAGCCGGGAACGACCCGACGGATCGCGTTGCGCGCGCGGCTCGCGGCCACCTTCCCCCATCCCGTGCTCGCCGCGACCCAGGCCGAGGCGCGAAGTCTCGCCCGTGCGCAGGCGCTCGACCTTGTGGTGATCGGCACCGGAGTTCCCGGCCCAGAGCTGGAGCGCCTCGCGACGGCGCTGCGCGGCCTCCCCGGCGCGCCGCCCGCCCTCGTGGCGCTCCGCCCCTGCAGCGACAGCCGGGGCCGGCGCACCGCCCTCGCCGCGGGGCTCGACGACGTGCTCCCCGATCTGCCCGACGGCGCGCTCCTCGTCGCGCGGCTCCGAAGCCTTCTGCGCGACCGCGACGACGGGCTCGCGCCCGAGATGCCGCCGAGCGCGGATGAGGCGCTGGGCTGCGCCGAAGCCCCGGCGGGGTTCGAGCCGCCGCCGCGCATCGCGCTGGTCACCGCCGACCGGGCCGGCGGACCGGCGCGGGCGGCCATCCTCTCGGATGCGCTCGGCGCGCCCGTGCCGGTGATGCCCGCGCCGGCCCTGTTGCGCACGAAGGGCCCTGCGCCCGACGCCATCCTGATCGAATTGTCGGCGAACGCCCGGGCGGAACTCGAACTGCTCCCCGCGCTGCGCGCCCAGAGCGCGCTCCGCCGTGCCGCCATCGTGGTCTGTGGCGGCGACCCGCAGGGCCGCGCCGTCGCCCAGGCCCTCGACCTCGGCGCGCAGGGCGGAATGCCGGGCCGCTTCGAGGCCGAGGAGATCGCGCTCCGCCTGCGCGCCCAGCTCGCCGCGAAGCGCCGGGCCGACCGGATGCGCGCGGCCGTCGAGGCCGGGCTCGCCGCCGCCGTGACGGACCCGCTCACCGGGCTCCGCAACCGCCGCTTCGCGCTGCCGGAACTCGGACGGATCGCCACCGCCGCGCAACGCGACGGATCGCCCTTCGCCGTGATGGTGGCCGATCTGGACCATTTCAAGCAGGTCAACGACCGCCACGGCCATGCCGCGGGCGACGCCGTGCTGGCCGAGGTCGCGCGACGGCTCCGCGCGGAGACGGGGCCGGGCGGCCTCGCCGCCCGGATCGGCGGGGAAGAGTTCCTGATCGTCCTGCCGGACACGCCGCGCGACAGGGCCGAGGTCGCGGCCCGCCGCCTCTGCAAGGCAGTCGCCGACCGGCCGGTGCCGCTGCCGGACGGACGCGGCGCGGTGCGCGCCACCGTCTCCATCGGCCTCGCCGTGGGCCTCGATCCGCCCGCTGCCGGCGGCTGCGCCCCCGAAGCCCTCCTCGCCGAGGCCGACCGCGCGCTCTACCGCGCCAAGGCGCGCGGGCGGAACTGCGTGCGCATCGGCCGCCCCGCCGCTTGACGCCCGCACCGCCTCACGGGCGATCCTCCCGCCCGTGACGGCCGCCGCGCATGCCCTCGGCGAGGCGGTCGGCGTAACGCGCGCGCTCTTCCGGGCGCATCGCCGCGACCTTCGGGAAAAGGGCGCGCCGGCCCGCCTGCTGCACGAGGCTCGCCGCCGCGAACTGGCGGGCGAGAAGCGCCTCGAACCGGTCCACCGGAAAGGGGTCGCTCCGCAGAAGCGACAGCGCCTCCTCGAAACTCGACCGTCGCGCCTCGCGGCTCATGCCGCCGGCCGCGCAGGGCCTGCCGGATGTCCCGACCCATGGCCAGGCGGTCCCGCGGGGGCAGCGCCGCGACATAGGGCCAGCCGCCGTCGCGCGCCACCGGCGCGCGCCCCTCGCCCCGAAGCGCGAAGCGCGAAGCCCGCCACCATCCCCACCACGAGGAGATCGAGCGCCAGCGGGCCCACGAGCAGCATCTTCACCCGGAGCGGCGTGCCCCGGCGGCCGCCGTCGCCGCCGTCGCCGCCGCGCTTCTCTTCCGGCTCGGTCATCGCTCAGAGTTCCTCCAGCGCCAGCTCGAACCCGGCCGCGGGCCCGGGCATCGACGCATCGCCACCCGCGAGCGCGGCGAGGCCGCCGTCGAGCGCCCAGGGCGCCGTCCCGGGCGAGCGCCGCGCCGGCCGCGGAGGTCACGGCGAGGGCCGCGAGCGCGCCGAGAAGGGCGGCGGGGGTCAGGAACGGTCGGGTCATGTCGGTCTCCTTGATGTCGCGTTTCGGTCGGGACCCGGCCCTTTGCGTCCGGGGTCGCAGGCTGATACGACGCTGGGCGCGCGTTCCGTCGCCCAATCCTCGGCCGATCGGCCGCTGCATGCGCGACATCCCGCCGCAAGGACAGCCTGCCGCCTTCCGCGCGAAAGCGCCCGGGGACAGTCTGCCGGAATGGAGGAAGGTGACCCGATGCCCGAAGACCTGATGCCCCCGGTCCTGCGCCCGGCCCTGCCCGCCCTCTGGCGCGGCTGGCGCCGGCGATGCCCGAGCTGCGGGCAGGGCCCCATGCTGTCGGGCTATCTGGAGGTGCGCGACGCCTGCGCCGTCTGCCGCGAAGAGCTGCATCACCACCGGGCCGACGACGGGCCGGCCTATCTTACCATCCTGATCGTCGGTCACCTGATGGCGCCGCTCCTCCTCTTCGTGTTCATGGCATGGCGTCCCGAGCCGCTTGTGCTCTTCACCATCTTCGCGGTTGGCTGCGTGGGGCTGTCGCTGTATCTCTTGCCGAGACTGAAGGGGATGGTGGTGGCGTTCCAGTGGTCTCGCCTGATGCATGGCTTCGGCGAGGATCCGGCCTGACCGCCATCCGGGGAGAGCCATGACCGCCGACACCACGCCGATCCGCGACGCCGCCACGGTGATCGTGCTGCGCGACCGGGCGACGGATCCGCACATCCTGATGGGCCAGCGCGGCGCGGCCGCCGCCTTCATGCCGAAGAAGTTCGTCTTTCCCGGCGGCGCGGTCGATCCGCGCGACGCGGAGGTGCCGATGGCCGAGGGGCTCTCGGAGGTCTGCGCCGCACGGCTGGCCGAGGACGCCCGGCCCGACCTCGCCCCCGCCCTCGCCGCGGCGGCGGTGCGGGAACTCTGGGAGGAGACGGGGCTGATCCTCGGAGCCCCGGGGCGCTGGCCCGGCGCTCCGGGCGAGGACTGGACGGAGTTCGCCGCCACCGGCCATGTGCCGAGCGCGGCAGGGCTCAGCTTCGTCTTCCGGGCGATCACGCCGCCGGGCCGGCCGCGCCGCTTCGACGCGCGCTTCTTCCTCGTGGACGCCGACCGGCTCGCCTCGGACCCCGACGATTTCAGCCGCGCGCAGGACGAGCTCAGCCACCTGCAGTGGGTCCCGCTCGCCCGGGCCCGCGAGGTGGATCTGCCCTTCATCACCGAGGTGGTCCTCGCCGAGGTGGCGGGGCGGCTCGCCGATCCGGGCCCGCCGCCCTCCGTGCCCTTCTTCCGGAACACGGACGAGGAAAGCCTGTTCCTCCGCCTGCGGGGCAAGAGCCCGCTCGCGGCGGGCTGAGGCGCGTCAGGCGACGAGGACGAGGCTCACCACCGAGGCCGAGAGCAGCGCGATCCCGGCGAGTTCCGTGCGGCTCACCCGCTCGCGGAACACGAGCACGGTGACCGCCAGCGAGAAGATGAGCTCCACCTGCCCCACGGCCTTCACGAGCGCCGCCGTCCGGAGCGTGAAGGCGAGAAACCAGCAGAAGCTGCCCGCCATGCTCGAGAGCCCGACCCAGAGCGCGACGCGGCGCGCGCCCCAGACCGCGGCGAGCTGGCCGGGCTCGCGGGTGCGCAGGTAGAGCGCCATCCCGATCATCTGCGCTGCCGTCACGGCGGCCAGCGTGACGCCCGCCCGGAGCAGCGGGTCGTCGCTCACAACCTCGAGCGTGGCGCCGCGGTAGCAGACGGAGGAGATCGCGAACAGGAACCCCGAGGCCAGCCCGAGCGCCGCCGCGCGGTTGGCCAGGCGCCGCCAGCCGCGCATCACCTCGCCCGGCGCCGCCGAAAGGAGCCAGACGCCGAAGAGCCCGAGCAGGATCGCGGCGAAGGCCGCCCAGGAGATCCGCTCGCCCAGAAGCGCGAGGCCCACGACTGCCGTCTGGACGACCTCCGTCTTCTTGAAGGTGATGCCGACGGCGAAGTTCCGCGCGCCGAAAAGTGCCACGACGCAGGCCGTGGCGAGCACCTGCGCGGTGCCGCCGGCCAAGGCGTAGGCCCAGAAAAGCGCCCCGGTTGCGGGAAGGCCGCCACCGGTGCCGGCCAGGTAGGCCGCGAGCGCCAGCGCCACCAGCGGCGCGGAGTAGGCGAAACGTGCGAAGGTCGCGCCGAAGGTGCTGAGCGCGCCCATGCGCAGCACCTTCTGCAGCGTGAAACGCAGGGTCTGGAAGGCGGCGGCCAGCAGGGTGACGAGGATCCAGAGCTCCATCGCACCCTACTGGCGCGGTTTCACCCCCTTGGCCAGAGCGGATGCGGCACCGGATCCTTGGCGCGCCGGAAGTAGCGCGCGAACACCTCTGCGTAGCTCGCGTAGCGGTAGCTCTCGTTCCGCGCGAGATAGCGCGCCCGGTTCGCGGCGTAGAGCGCCGGAAGCCGGTACCAGGGCACGCGCGGGTGCATGTGGTGCACGACATGCAGGTTGTTGTTGAGGAACAGGAAGGAGAGCGGCCCCCTGTCCTCGATGATCACGGTGCGCGCGCGGGGCTTCTCGTGGGCCTGGTGCTCGAGGAAGGTGCGGATCTTGAGGATCGAGAGCGCGCCGTAGACCGAGAGAAGGTAGGCCCACCACGGCATCGCGGCGACGGCGCCGATCCACCAGAGCACCACCGCCACCGCCGGCACGTGCAGCACCCAGCCGAGGAGCACCCGGCGGTCGCCGGCGCGGATCGCGCGCCAGTCGGCGGCCATGAACGCCCATTGCCCGATGGCCGGCCCTACCAGAAGCCGCCCGGCGAGGGTGTTGTTGAAGCCGAGAAGATGCTTCTGCCACTCGGGCAGCCGCGCCCAGACCTGCGGGTCGCGGTAGTTGCTTTCCGGGTCGTCGTAGGGGTCGGTGATGATCGCGTCGTTGTGGTGGGCGAGATGCGTGTCCTTGAAGCGCAGGTAGGGAACCGCGAGGGTGAGGGCCGGGAACACCAGCGCCGCGTTCAGCGCCTTGTTGCGCAACGGGTGGCCGTGCACGACCTCGTGCGTGAGCGAGGCGTGGAGCGCGCCAGATACGGCGACGAGGAGGATGCCGACGGGCAGCCAGAGCGCCGCCGCCCAGGTCGTGCCCAGCGCCCAGACTCCGTAGGCGGCCGCGAGAAGCGCGAGCGTCGGCCACTCCACCTCCGCCGCGTGGCGGG
>CAZPCU010000081.1:0-7672 GCA_964585075.1 uncultured Rhodobacterales bacterium | reverse complement strand
TTACCCCTTGAAATCGGCCCGCGGCTCTGCCATATCCGCAACCGCTTCGCTATCCCTACTCGACCACTGTCTCGCTTCACGGCCGTCAGTCTCGATCAGGACAGACAGGCCGGGCTGCCGCAATTCCGCGGGCAGCAAATGAAGAAGGAGACCACGGTATGGCCACCGGCACCGTGAAATGGTTCAACACCACCAAAGGCTACGGCTTCATCGCGCCCGAGACGGGCGGCAAGGACGTGTTCGTCCACATCTCGGCGGTCGAGCGTTCGGGCCTCACCGGCCTCGCCGACAACCAGAAGGTGACCTACGACATCGAGGCCGGCCGCGACGGCCGCGAGTCGGCGACGAACCTCGCCCTCGTCTGATCCGGGCAGAGCCCGAATCCGGGGCGCGGCGGAGCGATCCGCCGCGCCCTTTCTTCGTGCACACGCGCGGCTTGACGGGGCGGGCCTGCGCCCGGACACTCGCGCCCATGCCGATGCTCGCCATCCTCACCAACTGCCCCGACGAGGAGACCGCCGACGCCATCGCGGAGGCGCTGATCCTCTCCCGGTTGGCCGCCTGCGCGAACCGCTACGCCCCGATCACCTCGCTCTACCACTGGGAAGGTGCCGTGGAGCGGGCGACCGAGATCCCCCTTCTCCTCAAGACCCGACCGGAGCTCGCCGAGCGCGCCGAGGCGGAGATCAGGCGCCTCCACCCCTACGACTGCCCGCCGATCCTGCGCATGGGACTGGAGGCCAACGCCGATTTTCTCGCCTGGATCGCCGACGAGACCTCCGGATAGACAGGCCGCGCGCCTCACGGCGGCCCATCCGGGCGGCGCGCTCGTCCGGACCGGCAACCGCGGCGATCCCCGCACGCTCCGGGCCGCGCTCGGCGCGCAAGGGCCGCCGCCGGCGAAGAACGGAGGCCTCTTCCTCGTCGAGACGACAGGCCGCGCCCTGCGCGTCACGCGGCGCCGGTATGGGCCCTGACGGCAACAGTCTGGCGGGAATGACCCTGTCCTGACCCGTTCGTGACACCGAATCGCCGCGAGGCTTGTTGATAAATCGGGAAGAAAGGGCAAGATACCCTTCCGTCAACGCTGCCAAACGACGAGTGCCACGCCATGATCACACGCCGCTCCTTCCTCGCTTCCAGCGCGGCCGCCGCCGCGCTGCCTGCCGCCGCTTCGGCGGAGGAGTTCACGCTTTCGCCCCGTCTGCGGCCGCAGGAGGTCCGTATCCGCGCCGATATCGCGCCGGGCCAGATCCTGATCCTGCCGAAGAGCCACTTCCTCTACTACGTCACCGCGCCCCGCACGGCGCTTCGCTACGGCGTGGGCGTCGGCCGGGCCGGGCTCGAATTCACGGGCACCGCCACCATCGACGTCAAGAAGGAGTGGCCGACCTGGCGGCCCACCGACGAGATGATCGAGCGCGATCCCGCGGCCTACGGCCGCTTCAAGGGCAACGACTATGTCCAGCCCGGCGGGCCGTCGAACCCGCTCGGCGCGCGCGCGCTCTACCTCTTCCAGAACGGGCGCGACACCTATTATCGCATCCACGGAACGAACGCGCCGCGATCCATCGGCACCTCGGTCTCGAACGGCTGCATCCGGATGCTGAACAGGCATGTGGTCGATCTCTATGAGCGGGTGCCGATCGGCACGAAGGTGACGGTCCTTCTGTAAGCGCCGCCGCGGGGGGCGGAAAAGCGGATTCCCGCGCATCGATACCGAAAACGGGAGCCCTGTTAACCAGTTCTCAGGTTGCATGTGCTAGTGTGCACGAGAACCCTGAAGGAGCGAACCGAATGGCCCTCGTCGCCGTTTTCATCGGAAGCCTCGCAGGCCTTCTGGCAGCGATCCTCTCGGCGCTCTTCCTGGGCGCGGGCTGGCTGGCCGCGCTCGCGGTGTATGCGCTGGGCGGCGCGGCGGCGGCCGCGATCCTGCTGGTCCGCGCGAGCGCCGCGCCGACGGCCCCGGCCGACAGCGGCGAGACACCTGCGGCCTGCTACGATCCCGCCCTGGCCGAGCGGCCCCGGCGCTGAAGCCATGGCGCAGCCATGAAGGGGCCGCAAGGCGGCGTCGGAAGGCCCTTTGCGCGCCATGACGTCATCGTGATCGGAGCCGGCCCGGCGGGCGCGGCCGCGGCCCTCACGGCGGCGCGCAAGGGGCTTTCGGTCGCGCTGATCGACCGCCGGACCTTCCCGCGCGACAAGCTCTGCGGCGGCGGGCTCACCGGGCGCTGCATCGCCGCGGCGGATCGCCTTCTCGGTCATCCCCTGCCCGACGGTCTTGCCGAACGGCGCGGCCGCTTCGAGTTCCGTGCGCAGGGCGCGCCGCTCGGGCGGGTCGAGGGCGTGCCGCCCATCCATCTGACCACGCGGCGCGCCTTCGACGCCTACCTCCAGCGCAGCGCCATCGCCGCGGGCGCCGAGGACTGGAGCGGCCGGAAGCCCACGGCGATCGACCCCGCGCGCTGCCGCGTCACGCTGGAGGACGGCACGATGCTCGAGGGCCGGCTGATCGTCGGCGCGGACGGCGTGGCGAGCGCCACGGCGCGGGCGATCTTCGGGCGCGCCTACGATGCTGCGCGCGTGGGCTTCGCCATGGAGGTCGAAGCCCCGCCGGAACCGGACGCGCCGGACTGGGTGCGGATCGATTTCGGCGCGGCGGAATGGGGCTATGGCTGGCAGTTTCCCAAATCGGCGAGCGCCACGATCGGCGTGGGCGGCCTCCATGCGCGCAATCCGAAAATGCGCGCCGCGCTGGAGCGGTATCTGCAAGACCTGGGCATCGACCCCGCCGCGCAACGGGTGAAGGGGGCGTTCCTGCCCTTCGGCGCGTTCCGCCGCGTGCCCGGGCGTGGCCGGGTGCTGCTGGCCGGCGATGCGGCGGGGCTTGTCGATCCGGTCACCGGCGAGGGTCTGGCACACGCGATCGACAGCGGCCGGATGGCCGCGGAGGCTGCCGCGACCGCGCTCGCCGACGGGCGGGCCGAGGCGGCGTTGCCGCTCTACCGCGACTCGCTCCGGCCGATTCACCGGGCGCTCCGTTATGCCCGGGCCTTGCGGCTGGTGATCTACGCCCCGCCCTTGCGCGCCGGCTTCATCCGCGCCTTCCGCACGTCGCGCACGCTCCGCGACGAGTATCTGCGGATGCTGGGCGGCGAGCGGGAGTATGACGAGATCGCGGCCGCGCTGCTGCGCCGCCTGCCCCGGCATCTCGCGCGGAGCCTCGGCAGCGCCGCCCGGGCGCCTTAGGAAAGGCTGCGCACCCAGGTCGCGATGGCGTCGGCCCGCTGTGCGCCGGTCTGCCGGCCACGCTCCCGCCCGCCGGCGAAGGCCGCGACCATCGGGATGCCGCGGATGTTGTAGCGGGCGCCCGCGTCGGGGTGATCCTCGGTATTGAGCTTGGCGAAGCGCGCCGCGCCCTTGAGCGTCTCGGCCGCCTTCGCGAACTCGGGCGCCATCATCCGGCATGGCCCGCACCAGGGCGCCCAGAAATCGACGACCAGCGGCACCTCGTCGGCGCGTGCCGCCTTGGCCAGGATCTTCGTGTCGATCTCGGCCGGCTTGTTCGGAAAGAGCCGCGCGCCGCAGGTGCCGCATTTCGCGGCCGCCGCCGGACGGTCGCCGGAAACCCGGTTGAGCTGGCCGCAGGCGAGACAGGTGAGCTTTCGCGTGGACATGACGGAGCCTCTTCGCATTCAGGTTTCGCTATATGTAGGGGATGGCGAGGGATTGGGAAGACGCTGGCGGCGCAAGCGCGGATGAGAACGCCCGAACGTCTCACCGTCAGCCCATCAAAATCGTAACGAGAAGGGACGGATACGCGGTTTTTGTCGATCAGTATTTTACATTTTGCGAGAATTTTTGGAAAATCACCGAAGAACCCCTCGCGTATCCCCCGAGCCGTCCCCGACTTGGCATCGAGTTCGGGCAGCAGATATCCACAACTTGGCCAGGCCACTGAAGCAAAGCCGCATAAAATGCTGAATTGGCAGCAAATTTCGTCGATAAGGCTGAAGCGCAGGCCATCGGGGCGAATCAGCCCTCGCCGCTGTCTCGCGCCTTCTCCGCGAGCGCCAGAACATGGGGCCCGAGCGCCTCCACGATGCGCGCCACGCCCTCGGCGTTCGGGTGGATGCCGTCCGGCTGAAGAAAGCGCCGCGCGGCCGACGGATCGCCGTCTCCGAGGATCGGCGCGAGGAAGTTCTCCACGTAAAGCGTCTCGTAGTGCGCCGCGAGCTCGGGATACATCGCGTCGAAGGCCGCCTTGTAGTCCGGGCCGTAATTGCCGCTGGCCTCGAGCCCTACAAGCAGCACCGGCAGATCGCGCGCCGCCGCCGCGGCGAGGATGCCGTCGAGGTTCTCGCGGCTCAACGCCGGGTCGATCCCGCGCAGGAGATCGTTTCCGCCAAGCGCCACGATCATCCCGTCCACCTCGGGCGTGAGCGTCCATTCCACCCGGGCGAGCCCGCCCGACGTGGTGTCCCCGGAGACGCCGGCGTTCACGAGCCGGACATCGGCTCCCCGCGCGTCCAGCCAGCCCTGCATCTGCGGCACGAAGCCCTGTTCCTGCGGCAGGCCATAGCCCTGGGTCAGGCTGTCGCCCAGGGCCGCGATCACCGTCTCGGCGGCCGCGGCGACCGGCGCCGCGATGCAGAAAAGCGCGAGGGCCAACGCCTTGCTCGCGCGGCGCGGCGCCCCATATCGAAGGCTCGACAGCATGGCACGGACCTTTCCCATGACCGATTCCGTTCTCGCCCTCCAAGATGTGACCCTGACGCTCGCGGGCAATGCCGGGCCCGTGGAAATCCTGCACGGAATCACGATGACCGTCGAGCGCGGCGAGACGCTGGGCCTCGCAGGCCCCTCGGGGTCGGGCAAGTCCTCGCTGCTCATGCTGATGGGCGGGCTGGAGCGCGCCACGAGCGGCAGGGTCGAGGCGCTTGGACGCGACCTCACCGCGATGGGCGAGGACGGCCTCGCCCGGTTCCGTCGGGATCACATGGGCGTCGTCTTCCAGTCCTTCCACCTGATCCCGACCATGACCGCGCTCGAGAACGTGGCAACGCCGCTCGAACTCGCCGGCGCGCCGGACGCCTTCGACCGCGCGCAGGAGGAACTGGCCTCGGTCGGTCTCGGCCACAGGCTCGATCATTACCCCTCGCAGCTTTCGGGCGGCGAACAGCAACGCGTGGCGCTCGCCCGCGCCGCCGCGCCGCGTCCCGAGATCCTGCTCGCCGACGAGCCCACGGGCAATCTCGACAGCGCCAACGGGCAGGCCATCATGGAGATGCTCTTCGCGCTGCGCGACCGCCACGGCGCGACGCTGGTGCTGGTGACCCACGCCGAGGAGCTGGCCGCGCGCTGCGACCGCGTTCTGCACCTGGCCGACGGTCGCGTGGCCGAGCCCGCCCGGGCGCGGGCCGCGGAATGAGCTGGCCGGTCGCCGCGCGCCTCGCCCGCCGCGAGCTCCGCGGGGGGCTTCGGGGCTTCCGCATCTTCCTCGCCTGCCTCGCCCTGGGCGTCGCGGCCATCGCCGCGGTGGGCAGCGTGCGCGCGGCCATCGAGGCCGGACTCGTCGCCGAGGGCGCGGTGCTTCTCGGCGGCGACGCGGAGGCCGAGTTCACCTATCGCTTCGCCACCCAGGAGGAACGCGCCTGGATGGCGGGTGTCGCCGAGCAGGTCTCGGAGGTCACGGATTTCCGCTCCATGGCGGTGGTCGAGCGCGGCGGCGAAACCGGGCGCGGCCTCACCCAGGTGAAATCGGTGGACAACGCCTACCCGCTCACCGGCAGCGTCGCGCTCGCCCCCGAAATGCCGCTCGGCGCCGCGCTCGACGGCGACGGTACGCGCCCCGGCGCGGTCATGGAACGGGTGCTCGCCGACCGTCTGGGCCTCGCGCCGGGCGACGTCTTCCGCCTCGGAACGCAGGAATTCGTTCTCTCAGCCCTTCTCGAGCGGGAACCCGACGCCGCGGCGGACGGGTTCGGCCTCGGCCCGCGCACGCTGGTGCGCACGGAGGCGCTGGCGGACTCCGGGCTCCTGGCGCCGGGCACGCTCTTTTCCACCAAGTACCGCATGGATCTTCCCGCCGGCGCGGATATCGACGCCGTGGCCGCCGAGGCGCGTGCGCGCTTCGAGGAGAGCGGTCTGCGCTGGCGCGATGCCCGGAACGGCGCGCCGGGGATCGCCGCCTTCGTGGACCGTCTCGGCGCCTTCCTCGTGCTCGTGGGGCTTTCGGGCCTCGCCGTGGGCGGGATCGGCGTGTCGGCGGCGGTGCGCGCCTACCTCGCCGGCAAGACCGGGGTGATCGCGACGTTGCGCACGCTGGGCGCGGACCGGGCCACGGTGTTCCGCACCTATTTCCTCCAGATCGGTGCGCTCGCCCTGCTCGGCATCGCCATCGGCATCATCCTGGGCGGGCTGCTGCCGCTTGCGCTCGCCCCCCTGATCGAGGCGCGGCTGCCCGTCCCGGCGCGGTTCCAGCTCTTCCCCGGCCCCTTGGCGGAGGCCGCGCTCTACGGCGCGCTCACGGCGCTCGTCTTCACGCTCTGGCCGCTCGCCCGGACCGAGGAGGTGCGTGCCGCCACGCTGTTCCGCGACGCGCTCGAAGGCGCACGGCTCCTGCCGGCCTGGCGCTACGTGGCGACGACGCTGGCGCTGGTGGTGCTGCTCGTCGGGCTGGCGGCGTGGTTCTCCGAGGCAGCGGCCCTCACGCTCTGGTCCGCGGCGGGGCTGGCGGGCGCGCTCGGCCTTCTCGCGCTCTCGGCGCTCGGCATCCGCTGGATCGCGCGCCGCGCCGCGCCGCTGGCACGGGGCCGCCCCGCGCTGCGCTGGGCCCTCGACGCGATCGGCGGGCCGCGGGCCTCGGCCGCGCCGGTGGTGCTCTCGCTGGGCCTCGGGCTCTCGGTGCTCGCGGCGGTGGGGCAGATCGACGGCAATCTGCGCGCCGCGATCTCCCGCGACCTGCCCGAGGTAGCGCCGAGCTACTTCTTCGTGGACATCCAGAAGGACCAGATGCCCGCCTTCCTCGAGCGGCTCGAGGGCGACCCGGCGGTGAGCGCGGTGGAAAGCGCGCCGATGCTCCGCGGCATCATCACCCGGATCGGGGGCCGCCCGGCGCGGGAGGTCGCGGGCGATCACTGGGTGATCCAGGGCGACCGGGGGGTGACCTACTCCGCCACGCCGCCCGAGGGCACGGTGATCACCGCCGGGGCGTGGTGGCCGGAGGATTACGCGGGGCCCCCGCTCGTGAGCTTCGCCGCCGAGGAGGCGGAAGAGATCGGCCTCGCCGTGGGTGACAGCATCACCGTCAACATCCTCGGGCGCGACATCACCGCGGAAGTCGCGAACCTGCGCGTCGTGGACTTCTCCACCGCCGGCATCGGCTTCATCATGTCGATGAACCCCGCCGCGCTCGAGGCCGCGCCGCACAGCTTCATCGCCACGGTCTACGCCGCGCCCGAGGCGGAGGCCGCGATCCTGCGCGACCTCGCGGGGCAGTTCCCGAACATCACCGCGATCCGCGTGCGCGACGCCATCGACCGGGTCTCGGACCTGCTCGCGGGGATCGCGGCGGCCACGGCCTGGGGCGCCTCGGCGACGCTGCTCACGGGCTTTCTCGTTCTGATCGGCGCGGCGGCGGCGGGCGAAGGCGCGCGCACCTACGAGGCGG
>CAZPCU010000080.1:1113-7788 GCA_964585075.1 uncultured Rhodobacterales bacterium | reverse complement strand
AGCCGCCCAACGCCTTCCAGACCCGCGACCGGCTGGGACGGCCCGTGGTCGCGCTGAACATCCCGCTGATCGCCACCGTGCGGAACGCCGACGAGCTGGCCTTCGTGATCGGGCACGAGGCGGCGCATCACGTTCTCGGCCACATCGACCTCCAGCGAGAGAACGCGCGGACCGGCGCGCTCGTCTTCGGGGAACTCGCCGCGCTCGGGGGCGCGGACATCGAGACCGTGCGCTCGGCGCAGGAAGTGGGCGCGATCCTCGGCGCGCGGACCTACTCGAAGGAATTCGAGCTCGAGGCCGACGCCCTCGGCACGGTGATCGCGGCGCGCGCGGGCTACGACCCGGTGCGCGGCGCCGCCTTCTTCACCCGCATCCCGGATCCCGGCAACCGGTTCCTCGGCACCCATCCGCCCAACGCGGCGCGGATCGAGGTGGTCCGGCAGGTCGCGGCGGGCCTCTGACAGGGGATCGGGGCCCCTTGACCTGCATCAAGGCGACGGTCCCGGCGTGCGGGCACCCTTTGCCTGTCACGTCAGGTAAGGAGGCCCGCCATGCAAGGCCCGAACACGCTGAAGCGCCACGCCCATCTCGTTGACCAGATGGCCACGACGCTCGGCATCGACCTCGAGGAGAAGACTCTTCGCGGCGAGCTCGCATTCGACGAGATCTCGGAGGCGGTGCTCGCCTGCACCGGCTGCGCGAACCCCGGCGCCTGCGAGGGCTGGCTCGAGGAGCACGCCGACGGCAGCGAGACGCCGCCCGACTACTGCCGCAACGCGGATCTCTTCGCCCGGCTGGGGCGGAGCTGAGAGGGCGCGATGCCCCGCCCGCTCGGACCCGCGCGCGCGCATTACTGGCTCGTGCAGCGCATGGCGCGCGCCACGGGGGCCGATCCGGCCGGAGCCTGGGCGGAGGGGCGGCTGTCCGCGCCCGAATGGAAAGCGATGGTGGAACGCTGCCGCGGTTGCGAAGAGCCGGATCGCTGCCTGCGATGGCTCGAAAGTCAAGAGCTTCGCGGCGGGCCGGTCGGCGCGTCGCCGCCCCGCTGCCGCAATCGCGTCCGCCTCGCCGGACTCGCCGACACATCCAAGGAGGCCAGCCAGACATGAACGCGATCGGAAGCCCGGACCGGCATTTCTGGATCACGCGCAGCGTCGCACGGGCGATGGGAATCAACCTCTCCGACGCGCTCGCGAGAGGTCGGCTCACGCCACAGGACTATTCCCGCATGGTGGAGAACTGCGCCGCATGCAGCCAGGCGGCAGCCTGCCAGGAATGGCTCGGCCGGCAGGCCATCGGCCACGCGCCGGCGCCGCTGCCCGGCTGCCGGAACTACGCCGCCTTCATCGCCCTGAAGGTCTGAGCCGCGCGCTCAGCCGCGCAGGTTGCGAGCCGAGTCCTTCATCGCGGCGTACTGGCCCGACGCGCGGAACCGCCAGAGATAGTCGGGCAGAACCGACACCATCGAGACGGGCGCGATTCCGAGATCGGCGAAGCCGCGCGCATCCCCGGCCACGATGTTGTCCCGCGCGAGCTGGCGCACCTGGTCGCGGGTGAGCGTCCCGTTCCTGAACAGGCGCAAGGTGGCGAGTTCCAGGAAGTCGAGCCCGGCCGCCATGACGCGCGCCATCCAGAAGGGGACGTTGATCACCAGGCGCCGGCGGCGGATGATGCCGAGCATCACGAGGATCAGTTCGCGAAAGCTGTCCACTTCGGGACCGCCGAGTTCGTAGATCCCCGGCTCCGCACGGCCCGTGACGCCCATCGCCGCTGCCGCGGCCACGTCGTCCACGTAAGCGGGCTGGAAACGTGTCGCGGCGCCCACCAGAGGAATCACCGGGCTGAACCGCGCCATGGCGGCGAAGCGGTTGAAGAAGTTGTCCTCGGGCCCGAAGAGCACCGAGGGCCGGAGGATCACCGCCTGCGGCATCGCCTCCAGAACCTGGCGTTCGCCCTCGGCCTTGGTGCGCGCGTAACGGCTCGGACCCTCGGGGTCCGCGCCGATGGCCGAGACATGCACCATGCGCCCGACGCCCTGCTCGGCCGCGATGCGCGCGATGCGTCCCGCGCCCTCGGCCTGCACGGCCTCGAAGGTGTTCTTGCCGAAGGCGTCGAAGGTGCCGACGCAGTTCACGACCGCGTCCGCCCCCTTCATCACGGCCGCGACGCTGGCGTCGTCACGGATGTTGCAGAAGACGGGCTCGACCTGCCCGACGGCCCCGTAGGGCCGCACGAAGATCGCCTCGTTCGGACGCCGCACGGCCACCCGGACGCGCCAGCCCTCGTTTGCCATCCGGCGCGCGATGTAGCGCCCGAGGAATCCCGAACCGCCGTAGATCGTGACGAGCTGCGCCATGCCGGCCTCCGCTGCGCGTTCCGCGCGCCCTCCTTACCGCCCGTCCGGCGGCGAAACAAGGCGGGCTGGCTGGCGCTGCCGAATCGCCGTTGACAGGAGTCGGACCCGGGGATACACCGCCCGCCACGACACCGGCCCAGGTGGCGGAACTGGTAGACGCGCTAGCTTCAGGTGCTAGTGCCCGTACGGGCGTGGAGGTTCGAGTCCTCTCCTGGGCACCAATCCCGTCGGCATCCCATTGGTTTCCGTCAGCTTTTCGCAGCCTCACCCGAGGGGCGCGGCGGGCCGCGAGAGGGATCTGTCCACGCGATCTTCCCCAAATGGGCGGTGGCGATGACAGACGTTAATGCAGCCGTGCGCGGGGCGGCGATACTGTCTCCGCGGGTCCGCCGGAAAGAGGCTGGACTCCGCAATGAGTGGGGTGCTCCGCGAGGTGCCGTGGCGACGGGCCGGGACGGCTTTCGCCGCTGCGGTTGCAGGGTATCCGGGACGTGAGCTTGAAAGGAATGCATCACATGTCTGAACGCACGGCTTACATCGACAAGGTAAAGGCGCGCCTCGACCAGTGGAACGCCGAGATAGAGAAGATGAGCGGCAAGATGCAGGAGGCCGAGGCCGACGCGAAGATCGAGTACAAGGAGCAACTCGAGGAGATGCGCGCCCGGCGGGATGAGGCGGAAGCCAAGCTGAAGGAGCTCCGCGAGGCCAGTGACGATGCGTGGGCCGACATGAAGTCGGGCTTCGACAAGGCATGGGACAGCATTTCCGATGCCTTCGAGGGCGCCGCGTCGCGTTTCAGGTAGGGAGACCGCACCCATGGATGTGATCGTGACGATGCGCGGGCTTCTGGCCGCGAGCCTTCTGGCGTGGCTGGCCGGCGCCGCGGCGGCGCAGGATAGCGAGGCCTTCACCACGGCCGAGGAGGTCCGCGCGGAGATCGAAGAGGCGATGGACGCCGTCACCGAGTACTCGGCGCAGGAGCGCGACCAGGCCCTGGCGGAGGCCGGGGAGGCGCTGGACCGGCTCGATTCGGTGATCGAGCGCCGGGAGCAGGCGCTGCGCGAGAACTGGGACGAGATGTCGGAAGAGGCGCGCGAAACGGCCCGGGCGCAGATGGAATCGCTGCGCGAGGCCCGGAACAGGCTCGGCGAGCGTTACGGGGCGCTCCAGGCCGGTGCCGGCAGCGCGTGGGACGAGCTCAGGGAAGGGTTCGCCGACGCGTGGGGCGCCTTCTCGGAGGCGTGGGGCGCCGACAACGGGAACGCCTCGTCCGACTGACCTGAGCGGCACGCCGCGCACGGCGCCCGGTCTCGGGCGCTGGCGGCGGCTTCGCCTGCGGAGGACTCATGGAGACGTCACTCTGGGTCGTGATCGCGGCGGCGATGGTCACCGCGATCATGACCGGGGCAGGGGCGCTTCCCTTCCTGTTCGTCAGGAAGCTCGGCGCGCGCACGATCGGCTGGTCGAACGCGGCCGCGGCCGGCCTGATGCTGGCCGCGAGCCACAGTCTCATCGCGGAGGGCGCATCGCTCGACGTGATGCTGGCCCTCGTGGGCGTGCTGTCCGGTCTCGGCGCGATCGTCCTCGCCGACCGGTTCCTGGATCGTGCGGGCGACGTGGAAGTGGCCGAGCTTCGCGGCGCGAGCGCGTCCAAGGCCCTTCTGATCCTCGGCATCATGACGGCCCATTCCTTCGCGGAAGGCGTCGGCGTCGGCGTCTCCTTCGCCGGATCGGAAGGGCTGGGAGCGTTCATCACAACCGCCATCGCCTTTCACAACGTTCCGGAAGGGCTGGCCATCGCGCTGGTGCTGGTGCCGCGGGGCACCCCTGTGTGGAAGGCCGGGCTGTGGGCGATCTTCACGAGCCTGCCCCAGCCCATCATGGCGGCGCCGTCCTATCTCTTCGTCGAGACGTTCCGGCCCTTCCTGCCCGTGGGCCTCGGGCTCGCCGCCGGCGCGATGATCTGGATGGTCTTCTCCGAGCTCTTCCCCGAGGCCCAGGAGAAGGTCGAGAGCGGCTCCGCCGCCGCGGTCGTCACGCTGGCCTTCGCGGCGATGCTGGCGTTCCAGATGCTGGTGCTCGCGCAGTGATCGTGCCGCAGGGCGGTGCCGGGAGCCCTCGGCGCTGCGCCTCCCGATCCCACGTCACGGCGCGCCTTGATCCGGCGAGACGCGGGTGCCTGCGCGCCCTTCGAGGATCTCGAGCGCCTGCCCGAGCCGTCCGATCCCGGCCATGCGGCCCGCGCCGCCGGAGGCGAAGCGGACCGCCGCCTCGGCCTTCGGGCCCATGGAGCCCGCGGGCAGATCCAGCGCCGCGGCCTCCTCGGGCGTGAGCCGGGCGATCCGTTCGGCCTCCTCGGTGCCGAATCCGCGCATGATGCCCTCGACGTCGGTGAGCATCAGCAGCGCGTCCGCCCCGAGCGCGTCGGCCAGAAGCGCGCTCGCCGCGTCCTTGTCGATCACCGCCTGGACGCCGGTGAGGCTTCCGTCGGGGCGCGCGACGACGGGGATGCCGCCGCCGCCGGCGCAGACGACGATCGTGCGGTGAACGAGAAGTTGCCGGATCACCTTGAGGTCGGGGATCTCCACCGGCGCGGGAGAGGGCACGACGCGGCGCCAGTGCTCCCCGTCCCGCGCGATCTGCCAGCCGTGGCGGTCCGCCATCTCGTCGGCCTTCGCCTTGTCGTAGACGGGGCCCACGAACTTCGTGGGCTTGTCGAAGGCCGGGTCGTCGGGATCGACGCGGATCTGCGTGAGCAACGTGGCCACGGTGCGTTCGTGGTCGAGCGCGTTCTCCAGCTCCTGCTCGATCAGGTAGCCGATCATGCCCTCCGTCTCGGCCCCCATCACGTCGAGGGGGTAGATCTCCTCGGGCTTGTAGGCCAGGGCCTGAAGCGCCAGCAGCCCCACCTGCGGGCCGTTTCCGTGGGTCACGACGAGATCGTGCCCGGCCCGCGCGATCTCGGCCAGCGCCCCCGCGGCGATCCGCGCGTTCTCGCGCTGGTTGTCGGCGGTGAGCGCCTGCCCGCGGCTCAGAAGCGCGTTCCCGCCCAGCGCGGCCACCACCAGCATCTCGTCAAGCTCCCAGGGTGGCGACGAGCACCGCCTTGATCGTGTGAAGCCGGTTCTCGGCCTGGTCGAAGACGATCGACGCCGCGCTCTCGAAGACCTCGTCGGTCACTTCCATCGCGGTGATCCCGAATGCCTTCTCGATTTCCGCGCCCACCTCCGTCTCGGCGTTGTGGAAGGCGGGCAGGCAATGCATGAAGCGCGTGCGCGGATTGCCGGTGCCGGCCATCACCTCGGCCGTGACCTGGTAGGGCTTGAGAAGCTCGATCCGCTCGGCCCAGCGTTCCTTGGGCTCGCCCATCGAGACCCAGACGTCGGTGTAGAGGAAATCCGCGCCGCGCGTCGCCTCGGCCACGTCCTCGGAGATCGTGAGGCGCGCGCCGGTCTCCTTCGCGATCTCCCGCGCTTCCGCCTCGATCTCCTGGGCCGGCCAGCAAGCCTTTGGCGCGCAGAGGCGCACGTCCATGCCCATCTTGGCGCCGCCGATCATCAGGCTGTCGCCCATGTTGTTCCCCGCGTCGCCCAGGAAGCAGAAGGCGATCTCGCGCCAGGGCTTGCCGGAATGCTCCTGCATGGTGAGAAAATCGGCAAGGATCTGGGTGGGATGGAACTCGTTGGTCAGCCCGTTCCAGACAGGCACGCCCGCATGGGCGGCGAGTTCCTCGACGACAGACTGGGCGAAGCCGCGATACTCGATCCCGTCGAACATCCGGCCGAGCACGCGCGCGGTGTCCTTCACCGTCTCCTTCCGGCCGATATGGGAGCCGCTGGGCCCGAGATAGGTGACGTTCGCCCCCTGGTCGTGGGCGGCCACCTCGAAGCCCGCGCGGGTGCGCGTGCTGTCCTTCTCGAAGATCAGCGCGATCTCCCTGCCCTTGAGAAGCTGCCGCTCGGTGCCCGCGTATTTCGCCGCCTTCAGGTCCGCCGACAGCTGGAGAAGGAAGCCGATCTCGGCGGGCGTGAAATCGCGCAGGCTCAGGAAATGGCGGTTCCTCAGATTGTAGGCCATGCGGTCCTCCTATGCCGGGTCGCGGATCGTCGGGCAGCTCATGCAGCGCCCGCCGCCGCGGCCGCGGCCCAGCTCGGCGCCCGGCGCTTCCAGCACCTCGATGCCCTCGGCCCTGAGCGCGGCGTTCGTGTCGTCGTTGCGGTCGTAGCCGATGACGAGCCCGGGGCGCAGCGCCAGCACGTTGTTGCCGTCGTTCCACTGCTCGCGCGCCCGTTCCTCGGGGGTATCGCCACCGGTAGGCA
>CAZPCU010000080.1:0-1103 GCA_964585075.1 uncultured Rhodobacterales bacterium | reverse complement strand
TTCCACTGCTCGCGCGACGCCTCGAACGCGTCCGCGCCGCCTGTCGGCACGACGGTGAGCTTCTTGAAGCCCATCGCCTTGGCCACGACGTCGAAGAGCGGGCGGTCGATCCGCCGGATGTCGAGCGGGGCGCGACCCTCGCCGGGATGAAGATCGTAGACGGTCATCTCCTCGGCGACTTCCGTGAAGCTCGTCACCACCTCGCCGCCGCAGAAGGTGAAGACCGTGTCGAGATGCATCGCCGCCCGCGATTTCGGCAACTGGCAGGCGAGCACGCGGCTCGCGGCCCCCTGGTCGAAGAGCGCCTCGGCCAGCAGCCCCACCGCCTGCGGCGAGGTCCGCTCGCCCATGCCGACGAGGACGAGCCCGTCGCCCACGGGCATGACGTCGCCGCCCTCCAGCGTCGCCAGCCCGAAATGGCGGGTGGGATCGCCCCAGAGCACCCGGGCGCGGCCGGCGAAGTCGGGATGGAAGCGGTAGATCGCGGCGGTGAGCAGCGTCTCGGGCCGCCGCGCCTGCCAGTACATCGGGTTGAGCGTGACGCCCGAGTGGATCCAGGCGCTGTTGTCGCGGGTGAAGAGCGTGTTGGGCAGGGGCGGCAGCACGAAGCCGAGCCGTCCGAGATAGGAGCCGAACATGCCCGCCGGCTCGAAGGGCAGGTCGTCCACCGTGAGCCCGCCGAGAAGGAACTCGGCCAGCCTCTCGCCCGGAAGCTCCTCCATCCAGGCGCGGAGGTCCGTCAGCATGCCGACCCCGATCTCCTGCGGCGTGATCCGGTGGTCGAGCACCCACGCCCGCGCCTCTGGAATGTCGAGCGCCTCGCCGAGCAGGCGGCCGGTGTCGAGCACCTCGACCCCCTCGCCGCGCATCAGTTCGGCGAAGACGTCGTGGTCCTTCTGCGCCTGCCGCACCCAGAAGACGTCGTCGAAGAGCAGCTCCTCGCAGTTCTGCGGCGTAAGCCGCCGATGCGCCAGCCCCGGCCGGCAGACGATCACCTGCCGAAGCTGCCCGGTTTCGGAATGGACGCCGAGATCATGCTCGCTCATGACGCGCCTCCCATCAGAGCGCCCGCCGCCAGCACGACGAGGATGAAGACCGTCAGG
>CAZPCU010000079.1:0-7824 GCA_964585075.1 uncultured Rhodobacterales bacterium | reverse complement strand
CCACGAAATGCGAGACCAGCGCGGCGGCGGCGATGGTCGAGCCGTCGAGCCCCATCCGGCGGAAATCCTTCTCGGGGATGATCGGCTCGCCCGGCGCGCGGGGCGGGCGGCGCATCACGTCCGGGTCCGGGTCGGCCAGCGCGAGGCCGAGCCCCGGCAGCACGTCGCTCACCAGGTTGATCCAGAGAAGCTCCATCGGCGTCTCGAGCTCGCCCGGCCCGTGGGCGGCCTCCACCAGCCCGACCGCGATCTCGGACATGTTGGTGGTGATCAGGAACTCGAGCGCGCGGCGGATGTTGCGATAGACCGCGCGGCCCTGCGCGATGGCGTCCTCCAGCGTGCGCAGCTCGTCGTCCCGGATCACCACGTTGGCCACCTCGCGGGCGAGGTCGGTGCCGGTGGCGCCCATGGCGATGCCGATGTTGGCGGCCTTGAGGGCGGGCCCGTCGTTCACGCCGTCGCCCGTCATCGCCACCACCTGGCCCGAGCTCTGGAGCGCCTTGACGATGGCGAGCTTGTGCTGCGCGCTCACCCGCGAGAAGACGTGGGTCTGGCGCGCGATGCCCGCCAGCACCTCGGGCGAGAGATCGTCCAGGCGGGGCGCGTCCACGATCCGCAGCGGCTCGCCCCCGGCGAGGTCGAGCTCGCGGGCGATGGCCTCGGCCGTGGCCACCTGGTCGCCGGTGATCATGATGGTGCGCAGCCCCGCGCGGTGCATCGCCGCGATGAAGTCCCGCGCGCCCTCGCGGATCGGGTCCGCCATGCCGACGAGTCCGAGAAAGGTGAGGCCCCGCGGGCTCTCGGGATCCTCCGGAACCGCCCCGCGGGCGAAAGCGAGCACCCGGGCGGGCCGCGCCGCGATCTCGTCGTTGAGCCGCCGGAACCGCGCCCGCGCGTCCTCGTCCAGGGTCCGGTCCTCGCCGCCGTCGAGGTAGCTGTCGCACATGGCGAGCACCGCGTCCGGCGAGCCCTTGACGAGGAAGCAGCCCGCGCCCTCGCCATGGGTGGTCGCCATCCAGGGGCGGCTCAGGGTGCGTTCCACGAGAGCCTTGCGCGGACGCTCCGCACGCATCGCGGCCACGTCGATCCCGTGGGCGCGGGCGAAATCCATGAGCGCGCGCTCGGTGCCCGAGGAGCCTTCGGCGCCGTCGGGGCCGGGCTCCGCGTCGTTGTTGAGTGCCGCCACCTCGGCGATCGGGGCGAGCGCGCGCTCCGACAGGTCCTCGGTGCGCGCGCAGCCCGCGGCCGCCTCGCAGACCTCGAGCCGGTTCCGGGTGAGGGTGCCGGTCTTGTCGAGGCAGATGACCTGCAGCGCGCCCAGCGTCTCCACCGCGTCGATCTGGCGGACGAGGATGCCCTTCTTCTCCATCCGCCGGAGCCCGAGCGACATGGTGGTGGTCGCCACCACCGGCAGGCCCTCCGGGACCGAGGCCACGGCGAGGGCGAGCGTGTCCTTCAGGATCTCCGAGAGCGCGAGGCCGCGCGCCCAGCCGATGCCGAAGAACGCGCCGCAGCCGAGAAGCGAGAGCTTCACGAGCGTGCCGCTCAGCCTTTCGAGCTCTTCCTCCACCGGCGCGCGCGGGCGCTGCGCGCCGCTGCTCAGAAGCGATATCTGCGCCGCCGCGGTGCGCGCGCCGGTTTCCACCACCACGGCCCGGCCCTTGCCCTCGGCGACCAGCGTGCCGCCATGGAGGAGCGTGGCGCGCGCGCCGACCGGGGCATCGGCGTCCACCGCCTCGTGGGGGGCCTTGGGCACGGGAAAGGTCTCGCCGGTCAGCGCGGATTCGTCCACGCGCAGGTTCTCGGCGAAGAGAAGGCGCATGTCGGCGGCGAGCTGCGTGCCCGCGCGGACCTCCACGATGTCGCCCGGCACGAGCTGCGCCGCCCCGATGCGGCGGCGTGCGCCGCCCCGGATCACCCCGACCTCCTGCTGCGAGGTGTCCATGAGCTTGTGGATCGCGGCCTCTGCCTGACCCTCGGTGACGAAGCCGAAGACGGCGTTCACGCCGACGACGGAGAGCGTGGCCACCGCGTCCGCGACGCCGCCCGTGGCGATGGAGAACACCGACGAGACGGTGAGCATGGCGACGGGCAGGCTGTTGAACTGCTGCGCGAAGAGGGCGAGCTGCGAGGTGCGCTCCTCCTGGGGCAGGGTGTTCAGGCCGTGGCGGGCGCGCCGGCGCTCGGCTTCCGCCTCGTCGAGGCCCTGCTCGGCGTCGGTGTCGAGGGCCGCCAGCACCTCCTCGGCGCGCTCGGCGTGCCAGGGGCGCGACGGTTCGCGGAGGCGATCTGCGGGCCGTGTTGGACGCGGTGCCGGCGCGCCCGGAGAGAGGGCGCGGCGCAGCGCCGCCCGCGCGAGGGACAGGACCGCCTCGTCGCTGTCCAGCGCGGGGGCGCGCAGGATGACGCTGGCCGACGCCGCCCGCGCGCGAACTTCCTCGACGCGGGGATCGGCCTCGAGCGCCGCGCCGAGCCGGGCCATGCTTCGCGCGTGGTCGGGCAGGCGCGGGACGCGCAGGCGAAGCCGCCCGCCGCGCGTGCGGTGGGCGAGCGTGATGCGCTCCTGCATGTCGGTCCTCACGGCGCGCGATCCCATGGGCGAAGCAATGCCGGGCCATGTGACCGGCGGCCTTGACGCGGGTCAAGACGCGCGCCGCGTCGCTCAGCTGTTCGAGGCGGTCCCGGCAAGGCGCAGCAGCGGGTCCTTGTCCGAGAGGTAGTCCTGGCCGGAAAGCCGGGTGAGGCCGTCGATATCCAGGATGTCGAACTCGTGGGGAGAGCGGATCGCGATGAGACCGTCCTCGGCGAGGCTGTGGATCGCGCGGCTCAGCGTCTCCGGCCTTGTGCCGAGGAAGAGCGCGAGATCGTGGCGGCTGAGCGGCACGCTTACCGAGATGCGGCCGCCCTCGAGCGACAGCGCCCCGGTCTGCAGCGCCCAGCGGCGGCAAAGCAGCAGGAGGAAGGAGGCCGCCCGGGCCGACACCTTGCGGTTGGCCAGCACGCCCACCCATTCGAGCGCCGCGTCCACCTCGTTCAGGATGTTGAGGATCACGAGCTTCTCGAGCTCCGGCGAGCGTCCGAGCAGCGCCTCGAAGGGGCCGCGGCGAAACAGGCAGACCTCGGCGTCCGTCGCGGCCTCGATCGCGAAGGCGAGGGGGCCGTCGAACATCCGCCCGAACATGTCGGAGGCGACGAGAAGCCCCACGATCTGCTCCTGGCCGTCGGCGAGAACCCTTTGCATGCGGAGCACGCCGTTCACCACGCAGCCGACGTGATCCTGGGGCTCCTGCGCGGCGAAGATCGTCTCGTTGCGCGCGAAGCGGCGGGTCTGCGCCATCGCCGCGAGCTCGCCGCGGACAGGCTCCGGCAGGGCGCGGAACATGGGCAAGGCCCCGAGGCCGCAGCCCTGCACCCGCCCGTCACCTGTGGCGCGAATCGGTGTCGTCACGATGCCCCCCCTCTCGCCCAACGTCTCTCTGGCGCAGCGCGCTTTTCGATAGGATAGCACAACTTTCGGGGGAGAGCCCGCGAAATGCGATTATCGCGCAAAGGATGCCGTTGACGGCAATCAATGACGCAACGGCAGCTTCATGCTCATGTCGAGGCCCGATCGTCCGTGGGAGGGGGGGATGATTGAGCCTGGCACATGGGCGCTCGTGTCGGATTGCGTGCGTGCGCGGATCCTGCGCGGGCTCGAACGCGGCATCGGGGATCCCGACCCGCCGAAGGAGCTTGTCGAACGTCCCCGCGGCCGCCGGATCCGCGCGGCGCTCGCCGGGGCGCCCGGGGGCCGTGACCGGCCGGACGACGACGTCGCGCAGTTCGCCAGCGCCCTCGCCCGGTTTCTCGACATCCACCGCATCGCGGAAGACTTCGCGCGGCTGGCGGTCTTCGCCGAGCCGCGCATGCTCGCGGCCCTGCGGGACACCGCGCCCAAGACGCTGTGGTCCGTTGTCGTCCTGGAAGAGCCGCGCAACCTCGTCGTGCTGCCGGAGATCGCGCTCCGCGCCGCGGTCCTGGACGCACTGAACAGCCATCACGCCAGAGGAGAGAGACCAACATGGATATCGTAACGGTGCCCTCCAGGCGCGCCTGCCGGGACTGCCGTCTCGGCCACAAGGGCCGATGCCACTTCGCGGCGCTCGACGGCGTGCGCTTCCGGCGGCTGGCGAAAGGGGAGACTCTGATCCACGAGGGCGAGGCGCCCGAACGTCTGATCCTGCTTCGGGAGGGGTATCTCCGGATGCTGCGCTTCGGCAGCGACGGCGACCGTGTGATGATGGAGCTGCTCGGAGCAGGGGACGTGGTGCCGGCCTTTCCCGGCCGCACACTCGGCTTCAGCGTGGAGGCGGCCAGCGACGTCGAGATCTGTGACATCTCGGGCGCCTCGTTCGGCAAGGCGTTCCTGCGCGACGAGGCGCTGCGTCACAAGATCCTCGAGAACACCGCCCGCCATCTCTGGCGGCTCCAGGAGGCGATCCTGCTCCGCGGCCGGCTGACGAGCCGCGAGCGGGTCATCGCGTTCCTCGTGCGGGCGACGGAATGCATGCCGGCGGAGCGCCAGCCGGACGGCGGCGTGGTCGTGACGATGCAGGTCTCCCGCGGCGACTGGGCGGACATGTCCGACACCACCGTGGAGACCGTGAGCCGCGTGGTGAGCGCGCTGGGCGCGGAGGGGCTGGTGGAGACGCTCGCCCGCCACCGCTACCGCATCCCGGACGTCGCGCGGCTCAGGCGCATGGCGCGGCTCGATCCGGCCCTGCAGGATCGGCCGCCCGCGGTCGCGCCCTGGATGGTCCTCGGCACCGCCGTCGAGGCCGGCGCCACGCACCGCCAGTGATCCTGCGGCCTGCCGCCTTTCCGGCCGCGGACGCGGGCGGCGGCGGGGCCGTTCAACGGTAGGTGCGCGCTTCGATGGGGGTGGCGTCGATCGCCTGGCGGAGCCGCGTCAGGAAAGAGGTTTCGGCGCGGTTGAGCCGCGTCCTGGGGTTCCAGACGACATGCACGTCGATCGCGGGCAGCGAGTCCTGGGGCGGAAGCGGCCAGAGCAGCCCGTCGGCCACGTCGCGCGCGGCCACGTGCACGGGCAGCGAGCCCACGCCGAGCCCGGCCACGATCATCCGCCGGACCTCCTCGAGATGGCTGGAAACGCCGATCACCCGTTCGCCGATCCGGGCCTCGGCCCGCATCAGCGTGACCGGGCGGAGCACGTCGCCCAGCTGGTCGGTCTCGAAACTCACCGCGTCCTGGCCGGCCAGATCGCGGACACTGAGGTCCTCGCGCCCGAAGAGCGGATGCGACGGCCCGCAGAAAAGCCCGAAATATTCTCGGTATAGCCGGCTGTATTCGAGTCGCGGGTTGCGTTCCCGCACCAGGCAGACGGCGAGCGTGGCGCTCTTGTCGGTGACCCGCGCGATGGCCTCGGCGCTGGGCTGCACGTCGATCGAGAGCGTGGCCTTCGGGTGGGCGGCGTGGAACTCCGCGAGCACCCGGTCGAAGAGCGGGCAGACGACGTGGCTCGCCATGGCGAGGCGGACATGGCCGCTGATCTCGTCGGGAAGCTCGCGCATGAGCGTGGCGATGCGCAGGATCGAGCCCTGGATCTCCACCGCCTCGCGCCTCAGCCGCTCGCCCGCCTCGGTGAGGCGGAACCGCCCGGGGCCGCGGTCGATGAGCCGCTTGCCGATCCGCTCCTCGAGGCGCTTCAACGCCGCCGAGACCGAGGGCTGGGCGAGGCGCAGCCGCTGCGCCGCCTCGGTGACCGAGCGGGATTCCGCCAGCACGACGAAGGTGCGCAGGAGGTTCCAGTCGAGCTCGCGCATGGTGCGCTCGGGCGCGCGCCGATCGTCCGGCAGTTCGGGGAAATCTTCCATAGACGACATCTATATCAACAATTCTTGTTATCTATTTGATCTATGCAGGCCGGGCGGGTCAAGCTCCAACCCAGCCGCCGACATTCGAAGGAATCCCCATGTCCGTCGAGGCTCGCGAAGCCCGTCAGCCCTGGATCCTGCTCTCGCCCGCCCTCACCGCGGTGACGTTGCTGCTGTTCGTGCCGCTTCTCTTCATCGTGGTCTATTCCTTCTGGCTGAGCTCGGCCACAGGCGCGGACATTCCGGCGTTTTCCTTCCGGAACTGGGAAGAGGCGCTGACCGACTTCTTCTACCGCGACATCCTGCTCAACACGCTGAAGATCGCCGCGATCACCACGGCCGTCTGCGCGCTGATGGGCTATCCGGCCGCCTATTTCATTGCAAGATCAAAGAGTAACAAGGCGATCCTCCTGCTTCTCCTGATCCTGCCCTTCTGGATCAGCTACATCATCCGCACGATGAGCTGGATCAACATCCTGGGCGTTTCCGGCGCGGTGAACTGGGTTCTGGTGAACCTCGGGCTGACGGAAGAGCCGATCCAGATGCTCTACAACGAGACGACGGTGATCCTCGGCCTCGTGCATTTCCTGCTGCCCTTCATGGTGCTCAACGTCTACGTGAGCCTCGACGGGATCGACACCAACCTCGAGGACGCGGCGACCTCGCTCGGCGCCACCAGGTGGCAGGCCTTCCTGCAGGTGACGCTGCCGCTCTCGCTGCCCGGTCTGGCGGCGGGCGGGCTTCTGTGCTTCGTGCTGGGCGCGGGCACCTACATCACGCCGATGATCCTCGGCGGGCCGCGCGACGCCATGTTCGCCAATCTCGTCTACGAGGCGATCATCACCCAGCTCAACTGGCCGCTGGGCTCGGCGCTCTCGCTCATGCTGCTGATCGTGCTCGGCGCGCTGGTGCTGATCTACAACCGCTATCTCGGCATGGCGCAGCTCATGAAGGGGCTTGGCTGATGGGCGGGCTCGGCTGGACTCTCGTGCGTTTCTGGACGCTTCTGGTCTACGGCTTCATGTTCCTGCCGGTGGCGGTGGTGGTGCTGCTCTCCTTCAACGCGAGCCAGTTCGGCAGCTTCCCGATGACGGGCTTTTCGTTCCGCTGGTTCGTGGAGCTCGCCCAGAACGAGGCGATCCTGCGGGCCTTCCGCACCTCCATCGCGCTCGGGCTGCTGACGGCGATCATCTCCACCACGCTCGGCGTGCTCGCCTCGCTCGCGCTTGTGCGCTACCGCGTGCCGGCGGCGAACATGATCACGACGCTCCTGATCGCGCCCATCCTCGTGCCCGAGGTGGTGCTGGCCGTGGCGCTGCTGCTCTTCCTGAATTTCCTCAATCTGGGCAAGAGCTTTCCGATGCTTCTTCTGGGGCACGTGATCTTCACGCTGCCCTTCGTGATCCTGGTGGTGCAGGCGCGGCTGGTGGCGATCCGCCGCGACGTGGAGGAGGCCGCGATGTCGCTGGGCGCCTCGCCGGTGCAGACCTTCTTCGAGATCACGCTGCCGCTGATGCTGCCGGCGGTGCTGGCGGGCGCGCTCTTCGCGTTCACGATCAGCTTCGACGACATCACCGGCACGCTGTTCTGGAAGCCGGGCGGCGTCGAGACGGTGCCCACGCAGATCTTCTCGATGCTGCGGAATTCCATTTCCCCGGAAATCAACGCGCTCGGCACGGTCATGATCGTGATGACCGTGGGCCTGCCCCTGCTGGGGCTCGCCCTCGCGCGGGCCGTTGCAACCAGAAGCGGCGGGTGAGAACCGCCGCCCCAACCCAAGACCGACAAGGAGAAGAAGATGACGAAGAAAATCGACGATACAACGCGTTACGAACGACTGCTGGAGCGTTACCGGAACGGCGACATCGACCGCCGCGGCTTTCTCGGGCTCATCGGCGCGGCGGGGCTGGCCTACGGGATGCAGACGCCCTTCGCCCGCTACGCCCGCGCG
>CAZPCU010000078.1:0-7865 GCA_964585075.1 uncultured Rhodobacterales bacterium | reverse complement strand
CAGCACCTGATCGACCCCGAGATCTGCATCCGCTGCTACACCTGCGAGATGACCTGCCCGATCGGGGCCATCGAACACAACGACGACAACGTCGTGGTGGACCCGGACAAGTGCAACTTCTGCATGGATTGCATCCCCGTCTGCCCCACGGGCTCCATCGACGAGTGGCGGGTGGTGATCGAGCCCTACTCGCTCGACGAGCAGTACGAATGGATGGAGCTGCCCGAACAGGAGGACATCGCCGTGCCCGAGGGCGAGGGCGCGAGCGTCGAGGCGCTCGACGAGGCGATGGCCGCCCTGCTCGCGGAGGCCCATGCCGGCACGGGCGGCAAGCCGAAGGCGCCCGCCACCGCGGCCAAGCCCACGGTGAACCTCTACAATATCGGAAAGCCCGCCGAGGCCACCGTGCAGGGCAACTACCGGCTGACCGCCGGCGACAGCGACAGCGACGTGCGCCATATCGTGCTCGATTTCGGCGGCCAGCCCTTGCCGGTGCTCGAGGGCCAGTCCGTCGGGATCATCCCGCCCGGCACGGACGCCGAAGGCAAGCCGCACCTGCCGCGGCTCTACTCCGTCTCCAGCCCGCGGGACGGCGAGCGGCCCGGATACAACAACGTGGCCCTTACCGTGAAGCGGGAGGAGCAGGGCGTCTGCTCGAACTACGTCTGCGACCTCGAGCCCGGAGACAAGGTGCAGGTCACGGGGCCCTTCGGCGCGACCTTCCTCCTGCCCTCGGACCCGGAGTCGCATCTGATGATGATCTGCACCGGCACCGGCTCCGCGCCCTTCCGCGCCTTCACCATGCGCCGCCAGCGCGAGATGCCGTCGCGCGAAGGGACGCTCACCCTCGTCTTCGGGGCGCGACGGCCCGAGGAGCTGCCCTATTTCGGGCCGCTCAAGAAGGTGCCGGAAAGCTTCATGGCCAAGCACTACGCCTTTTCCCGCGCCGAGGATCGGCCGAAGCAATACGTCCAGGACAAGCTCCGCGAGGAGGCGGGCGCCGTGGCCGAGCTTCTGAAGGACCCCAAGGGCCACATCTACATCTGCGGCCTCAAGGCGATGGAGGCGGGCGTCGAGGAGGCGCTCACCGAGATCGCGTCCGGTGCCGGGCTCTCCTGGCGGGAGGTCCGCGACGCGATGCGCGAGGACGGGCGCTACCACGTGGAAACCTACTGATGAAGGACCGGGCGGCCGGCGCCGGGGCGGAGGTCTTCGAGCACGAGATCGCGGTGCGCTGGGCGGATTGCGACCCGGCGGAGATCGCCTACACCGCCCGGCTGCCCGCCTTCGCGCTCGACGCCATCGACGCCTGGTGGGAGCGCCATCTCGGCGGGCTGGGTTGGTATCAGCTCAACCTCGACCGCAATCTCGGCACGCCCTTCGTGCGCATGGCGATCGATTTCCGCGCGCCGGTCACGCCGCGTCACAGGTTGCGCTGCCGCACCTGGCCGGCGCGGCTCGGCACCAGCTCCGTCGACTTCCGGGTGGACGGCTACCAGGACGGGCGGCTCTGCTTCGAGGGCCGGTTCACCTGCGTCTTCGTCGTCGCCGACCGTTTCGCCAAGACCCCGCCGCCCGACGACATCCGCGCCGTGGTGGAGGCGCATCTGCGCCCGGATGACGCAGCATAGTGCAGGCTTCGTCGGGCGCGCGGCTTGAAAACCCGGGCGATCCGCCCCAGAGTTGTGCACTATTGTTCATGTGGCGAGGCCGGAGCGGGTGCGCGAGCGAATGGGCGAGATCACCAATTTCCGGGGCGAGACCACCGGCGCGGAGGCCGTCGACCGGGACAGCCCGGAGGCGCTCATCGCGCGGGTGGGCGAGCGGGTCCGCCGCGCGCGGGAGCGCAAGGGCATCCCGCGGCGCGTGCTGTCCGACATCTCCGGCGTCTCGCCGCGCTACCTTGCGCAGCTCGAGTCGGGCGCGGGCAACATCTCCATCGGGCTGCTGAGCCGCGTGGCGGCGGCGCTCGACCATCGCATCGAGTGGCTCATCGGCGAGGAGGACCCCTGGAATTCCGAGGCGCTGCGGGTTGCCGACCTGTTCCGCCAGGCCGACGGGGCGACCCGCGCGCGCGTCCTGGAAATGCTGGCGCCGGAGGCGGCGGGCGTGGCGCGCGCGCGCCGGATCGGGCTTATCGGGCTGCGCGGCGCGGGCAAGTCCACGCTCGGCGCCATGGCGGGCGCGGCGCTCGACCTGCCCTTCGTGGAGCTCAACCGCGAGATCGAGGCCGCCTCGGGCATGCCGGTGGACGAGGTGATGGCGCTTTACGGCCAGGAGGGCTACCGCCAGCTGGAGGCGCAGGCGCTCGAGCGGGTGATCGCCACCCATGACGCGATGATCCTCGCCGTGGCGGGGGGCATCGTTGCCGAACCGGAAACATACCGCACGCTCCTGTCCAGATTTCACACGGTCTGGCTAAGGGCGGCGCCGGAAGAGCACATGGCGCGGGTGCGCGCGCAGGGCGACGAGCGGCCGATGGCAGGCAACCCCGAGGCGATGGAGCAACTCCGCACGCTGCTCATGGCGCGCGAGCCGCTCTACCGGCGCGCCGAGGCGGTGGTGGATACCTCCGGCAAGACGCCGGAGCGCGTTCTGGAAGAGCTCATGGCGGTGATCCGCGACCGCGGGTTCCTCGACTGAGGGCGATGGCCGGGGCGGAGGATCGCGTTGGCGGCGAGTCGCCGGGGGCCGCGGCGCGCGCCGCGGCCGAAGCGCGGCTTGCCCGCGCCGTGGCGGCGGCCGGGCCGCCCGCGGAGCTCGCCGCGCTCCCCGTGCCCGCACTCTCGCATGTCGCCGTGGCGGGCAGCGGGCCGGCGGCGGTGTCGCTCGCGGCCGCGCTGGCGGCGGCGGGGCTTTCCGTCACTCTCGTCGAACCGGACCCTCATGACGCGCGGCGCGCCGCCGACATGACCGCGCGGCTTCTGGACCGGCTCGGCGCCCGAGCGCCGGCATGGGACGTGTCCGCCGACGCCGCGGCGCTCGGTGGCGTGGAGATGCTTCTCGACCCGGGAGAGGGCGAGAGCGGCGCGGCGACGCTCGCCGAGGCGCTGCCGACCGGCGCCGTGGTGGCCTTCGCCGCCTTCGGGCCGGATCTCGCCGGGCGCGCGGCGGAACTTCCGGATCCCGCGCGCGCGGTGGGTCTGGAGTTCGAGCCGCCTGCCCACGCCACGCGCCTCGCCGAGGTCTCTCCCGCCCCGGCCACGGCGCCCGATGCGCTCGCCACGGCCTTCGCGCTCGCCGCGCGGCTCGGGCGCATCCCGGTCACGGCAAAGGGCGCGCCGCTCGGAGAGCGCCTCGCCCTCGCCGCGCTCGACGCCGCCGACGAGATGCTGATCCGGGGCGCGCTGCCCTGGGAACTCGACGAGGCGATGACCGCCTTCGGCTTCGAGGCCGGCCCGCTTGCCGCGCAGGACCTGGCGGGCCTGCCGCGGGCGCAGGCGGCGCGGGCGCGGGCGGGCCGACCGCAGCAGCCCATCCAGCCGCGCATGGTCGCGGAAGGGCGGCTGGGAAAGGCCGCCGGGGTGGGATGGTATCGCTATCCCGGCGGGGGCGGGCCGGTGATCGATCCGCTGATCGAGGACCTGATCCGGGAGGAGGCGCATTTCGCCGGCATTCCCACCCGCGACTGGAGCGCCGCCGAGATGCGCGAGCGCCTGCTGCTCGCCCAGATCGCCGAGGGCGCGCGGCTTCTCGGCGCGGGGGCCGCGCGGCAGGCGGCCGACCTCGACCTCGTGAGCGTTCACGGCCTCGGCTTTCCCGCCTGGCGCGGCGGGCTCATGCACTACGCCGATGGGCTGGGCGCGGCCCGCATCGCCGGGCGCCTCGCGGCGCTCGCCGCGGAGGACGGGGCCGGCTGGGAGGCGCCGCCGCTCCTCGCCCGGCTCGCCGAACGCGGCGGGCGCTTCGACGGCAGGCGCGCGGGATAGGCCGCCGCGCTTCGCTTTCCGTCCGCCCTGCGCCGCATTCGTCGATGCGGGGGCGGCGGCGCCTCTGGCATGATCCTGCAGCGTACCCGTTTCGGAGAATCGCCCCATGAGACTTTATCCCGCCATCGAACTGCAGAAGGGCCGCTGCGTGAGCCTTCGCCGCGGCCGTCTGGACGAACCGCATGTCTGGCACGTGGACCCGGTGGAAAAGGCGCGGGAGTTCGCCGCCGCAGGGGCCGAGTGGCTTCACGTCACCGATTTCGACGCCGTCGCGGGCGAGGGCGACAACGCGGAGCTGATCCAGGAGATCATCCGCGCGGCCCGGATCCCGGTCCAGGTCGGGGGCGGGGTCCGCTCCGTCGAGGCGGTGTCGAACTGGATGGAACGCGGCGCCGGCCGCGTGGTCGTGGGCACGCTCGGCGTCGCCCGGCCCGACCTCGTGAAGCAGGCCGCGAAATACCATCCCGACGCGGTCGTGCTCGCCGTGGACGTCTTCGAGGGGTTCGTCACGTCGGATGGCTGGCGCCAGCCGAGCAGCTTCCGGCCGCAGGACTTCATCGCCCAGTTCGAAGAGGACCCGCTGGCCGCGATCCTCGTGACGGACATCGGCGCCGATGCGGGCGACGTCGAGGAGCCGCTCTCGCTCGTGACCGAGCTGGCCGGGCTCGCCCGCGCGCCGGTGATCGGCTCGGGCATGGTGCACACGCTCGACGACCTCTCGCGGCTGAAATACGTGCCCTACGTCCACGGCGCGCTGGTAAGCCGGGCGCTCTTCTCGAAGACCTTCACGCTCGAGGAGGCGCTCGCCGTGGCCGCCGAGCCCGAAACGGAGCGCGCCGAGTTCATCTGAGGAAGGTCTAGCGCCGCTCGAAGCGGTCCCAGAGCCCGTCGGGCCGTTCGCGGCGTTCGTAGCGGTAGGGCTGGGCGTCCCAGCAGACGAGCCCCGGGGCGAGGTTGTCCAGCACCCAGGTGCCGCGCGTCGTTTCCGCGAGCAGCACGGCGTGGGGGAAGAAGAGTTCCGTGTGGTGGACGACCGCCATGGTGAGCGCGGCGCCGGGCAGCCCCTCGGCCACGAGGCGCCGGCGCTTCTCGAGCGCGAAATCCTCGCAGTCGCCCACGTCGTTCACCGGGAAGCTCCAGCGCTCTTCCACCCCGAGGCATTCCTGGTCGGCGAGGAAGCGCACCTCGAGGTTGACCGCGAGATTGACGCGGGCGAGCGTCGTGATCGTGGGCCGCGTCCAGTCCAGCCGCGCCGGCCCGGTCAGCCGGCAGGCTTCAGGATTGCGCGTGCAGAAGGCCGCATACTGGACGGGCGGCGGCTCGGTGCGCGCCACCGGCAGGGCGAGGGGCGGACAGTCCCGCGCCTCGGGCACGGCCCAGCCCGGGCCGGCGGCGAGAAGCGCGGCGGCCAGAAGCGCGGCGCGGGCGCTCACAACTCGATCGCCGCCAGCACCTCGGGCTCGATGACGTCGACGCCCGGCAGCGCGTCGGCGAGCGCCCGGGCGGATTGTTCGAGGATCGGAAACGTCCGGTAGTGACAGGGGATGACCGTCTTGAAATCGAAGAAGGTCTTCGCGGCGTAGGCGGCGCGCTTCATGTCCATCGTGAAGTGCCCGCCGGCGCACAGGATCCCGATCTCGGGGGCGTGCAGGTCGTGGAACAGCTTCATGTCCGCCATCACGTCGGTGTCGCCCGAGAAGTAGATCGTGCGCCCGCCATGGGAGATCATGAACCCGGACTCGGTGCCGGTGTAGACGGGCCGCCCCTCCTCGTCGGCGAGAGAAGAGGAATGCGCGGCGTTCACCATCGTCACGGCCACGTCGCCCAGCATCACCGTGCCGCCCTTGTTGAAGCCCACGACCTCGATGCCGTCCCGCTTCTCGAGCCAGCTCGCGAGATCGAAGATCGTCACGAGCGGGATGCCGAGCTCCCGCGCCACCCCCGGCGCGTCGTTGACGTGGTCGAAGTGGCCGTGGCTGACGAGGACATGGGTCGCCCCGGCGATCGCCTCCCCGCGGCGCTCCTCGGGGAACATCGGGTTGCCGGAAAGCCAGGGATCGACGAGCAGGATCTGGTCGCCGATCTCGATGCGGAAGCCGGAATGGCCGAGCCAGGTGAGTTTCATGGGAATCGCCCTCGCTTGGAATGCCTGGGCGGACGATAGCATCTCCGCCGGCGGCGGGCAGGGGCGGTTTGCCATGCGGAGCGGCCTGCGGCCGCACGCCTTCCGGCACTTCGTGCGGGTTGCCGGAGCGCTGCCCCCGTCCGCGCGCCCCCCGGGGCGCGCGGACTCCCCCGGGATATTTCGCCCGGGAAGACGGCGGCACCGCTGGACGCCGGCACTGCCGTGCCTAGTTTGCTTCTGGCGAGGCAGGCGGCGGGGACGGGCATGGACTGGACACGGCAGATCGACGCCTATTGCGAGCGCCTCGACGCGGGCTACTGGGCCGAGCCGGTGAACGCGGTCACGAACGCGGCCTTCCTGATCGCGGCCTTCGTGATGTGGAGGCGCGTGCGGGGGGCGGGCCTGCCGCTCGCCTTGGCGCTCGTCTGGGTGCTCGCGGCGATCGGCGTCGGCAGCTATCTCTTCCACACCCATGCCCAGACCTGGTCGGCGCTGGCCGACGTGGTGCCGATCCTCCTGTTCATCCTGATCTACATCTACGCGGCGAACCGCCATTTCTGGGGCCTCTCGCGGCTCTGGTCGGGGCTCGGCGTCGCGGCATTCTTCCCTTACGCGGCCGTCACGGTGCCGCTCTTCCAGATGGTGCCGGGGCTCGGCGCCTCGGCGGGCTACGCGCCGGTGCCGGTGCTGATCCTCGCCTATGCCTGGGCGCTCGGCCGGCGCGCGCCGGAGACGGCGCGCGGGCTCACGCTTGGCGCTGGGCTTCTCATCCTCTCGCTGGGCTTCCGCACCGCCGACATGGCGCTTTGTCCCGCGGTGCCCGTGGGCACGCATTTCATGTGGCACATCCTGAACGCGATCATGCTCGGCTGGATGATCGAGGTCTATCGCCGGCACATGCTTGCGGGCCGCCGGGGCGCGCGGTAAACGGCGGGCCAGTCCGGACGAGGGAGCCCGACGATGTCCATCGACACCCGCACCGCCGCCCATGTGGCGCACCTGGCCCGCATCCGCGTGGAAGAGGAGGACCTGCCGGTGCTCGCCGACGAGTTCAACCGGATCCTGCGCTTCATCGAGGAGCTGGGCGAGGTGGACGTGGAGGGCGTGGAGCCCATGGTGAGCGTCACGCCGATGCGCCTCAAACGCCGCGAGGACGCGGTGACCGACGGGGGCATGCCGGAGAAGGTCCTCTCCAACGCGCCCGACGCGCGCGAGGGCTTCTTCGCCGTTCCGAAAGTGGTGGAATGATGACGGATCTTAACGCGCTCACCATCGCCGAGGCCCGCGACGCCCTTCGCAAGGGGGAGGTGACGAGCGTGGCGCTGACCGAGGCCTGCCTCGCCGCCATCGAGGGTGCCGACGCGCTGGGCGCGGTGGTGCACAAGACCCCCGGGATCGCGCTGGAGCGCGCCCGCGCGGCGGACGCCCGCCTCGCCGCGGGGGAGGCGCCGGCCATGTGCGGGATCCCGCTCGGCATCAAGGATCTCTTCTGCACGGAGGGCGTGGCCAGCCAGGCGGCGAGCCGGATCCTCGACGGCTTCCGCCCGGAATACGAAAGCACCGTGACCGCGCAGCTCCGCGAGGCGGGGGCGGTGATGCTCGGCAAGCTCAACATGGACGAGTTCGCCATGGGGAGCTCCAACGAGACCTCGGTCTACGGGCCCGCGGTGAACCCCTGGAAGGTGGACGAGCGCGCGCTCACGCCCGGCGGCTCCTCGGGCGGCTCGGCGGCGGCGGTGGCGGCCGATCTCTGCCTCGCGGCGACGGGCACGGACACGGGCGGCTCGATCCGCCAGCCCGCGGCCTTCACC
>CAZPCU010000077.1:0-7952 GCA_964585075.1 uncultured Rhodobacterales bacterium | reverse complement strand
GATGAGCCTGTCGATCATCGGCTGCGTCGTGAACGGCCCGGGCGAGGCGCTGATGACCGACGTTGGCTTCACCGGCGGCGGCGCCGGGCACGGCATGGTCTATCTCGCCGGAAAACAGAGCCACCGGATGTCCAACGACGAGATGATCGACCACATCGTCGAGCAGGTGGAGAAGAAGGCCGCCGAACTCGAGGCCGAGGCCGCCGCGCAAGCCGCGGAGTGAGCCCGGCTCAGCCCCCCGCGCGGTCGAGGTAACGCTCGAGCACGATCGCGGGCACCTCCCCGCGCACGAGGATGCCGGCCACCACGAAGGAGGGCGCGATGTCGAGGCCGAGCCGCCCGGCGAGGCGTTCCACCCGGTCGAGCCTCGCGTCCGTGGCGGGGGCTTCCATCGCCTCCCTGAGCCGGCCGGCCGGCCACGCCATGGTCTGGGCGAAGAGTTCGAGCGCCGCGGGGTTGGCCGGGTCGGGCAGGGCGGCCAGCCCCTCGCGCGCCTGCAGCCACGCCTCGGGGCCGAGTTCGGCGAGGACGGCCGTCAGGTAGCGGGCCGCCGTCGCTCCGCCATGCTCGGGATCGGGCATGTCCTTCACGACGACCCGCGTGTCGCCACGCGCCGCCGCCATCTCGCGGAGCTCGCCCAGCAGCGCGATGCAGTCCGGGCAGGCCGGCGGCAGGAAGACGACGAGGGGCGTGCCGTCCTCCGGCCCCTCGGCCCAGTCGCCCGAATCGGCCGAGAGGGCCTCCTGCTCGGTCTCCAGAAGGGCGGTGTCGCGGGCGATGGCCTCGGCGTAGCCCGGCGGCGTCGCCGCCATGCCGAGCGCGCGCTCGACGATCTCGGGCTCCACGAGAAGCAGGGCGCGGACCTCCCGGCCGAAAGCGCCGCGCTCGGCGGGCGTCAGCGCGAGTTCTCCGGCCGTCGCGCCGGCAGGCAGGCAGAGCGCCAGCGCGACCAGCCCGGCGCTAGCCCTCGCCGCGCACATCGGCCACGATCTCCCGCATGCCGTCGAGCGGCACGTAGCCCCGCAGCATGCGGTCGGGCAGGACGAAGGTGGGCGTGCCGTTGATGCCGAGGCGTTGCGCGAGGGCGCGGGTCTCGGCCAGCTCGGCCGTCACCTCTTCGCTCTGCATCTGGACGAGGATCTCGTCGGCGTCGAGGCCGAGCGTCTCCGCCAGCCGCGACAGCGTGGTGTCGTTCGCCTCGCCCGTCATCTCGATCAGCGCCTCCTTGGCGAGGTGATAGGCGTCGTCCCCGGCCACCTGCTTCACCGCCACGGCGAAGCGGGAGGAGGCGAGCGAGTCCGGCCCGAGGATCGGGAATTCCTTGATGACGAGGCGGATGTTCCCGTCGCTCTCGACGAGTTCGTTCACGTCGTCATGGGCGCGGCGGCAGTAGCTGCAGCGGTAGTCTATGAACTCCACCAGCGTCACGTCCCCGTCCGGGTTGCCGCCGACCCAGGAATAGCCGTCGTCGAAGATCTCCTCGGCGTAGGTCTCCACGAGGTCCGAGTCGGCGGCGGCCTGGGCGGCCGCTTCCCGTTCCTCGAGCACCGACACCGCCTCCATGATCACCTGGGGGTTCTCGAGGAGATAGGCGCGCACCTCGGCGCGGAACGCCTCGCGCTCGGCGTCGCTCATCGCGGAGACGTCGAGCGCGCCCGCCGGGGCGGCGAGGGCGAGGCTGGCGGCGAAGGCCGCGGGAAGGAGGCGTGCGGTCATGGTGGCGGTCTCCCGTGTTGTCCTGGTTGGGTGTCGTCAGAGGGCGCGCTCGGCGGCACTCAGCACATCCTGGGCACGCTGCCAACCCCCGCTGCCGCGGGGCAGGCGGGCGAGCGCGCGCTCGGCGTGGAGTTTCGCATCCTCCATCCGGCCCATGAGCGCGTAGCGCTCGGCGGTCACGGTGGAGGCCATCGGCGTCTGCCCCGTCTTCGCGTAGGCCTGCGCGAGGTCGCGCAGCACCCGGGCGTTGCGGAAATCGAGCGACCGGGCGCGCTCGAGCGCGGTCAGCGCCTCCTGCGGGCGCCCGGCGGCCAGGAGCGCGCGGCCGTAGCCCCCGAGGATCAGCGGGTCGTGCGGGGCGGCGCCGGCCGCCGCGCCGTAGGCCTGGACCGCCGCGCCGAAGTTGCGGCTTTCGAGGAGGATCTGGCCCTTGAGGTCCATGTAGCCCGGATCGCCGGGCCGAAGCGCGAGCGCGCCGTCGATCGCCCGGAGCGCGCGCGCCGTGTCCGAGCGGCGGTGATGGGCCACCGCCTCGCGCATCAGGCGGATGTCCTGCGAGACGCTGTCGGGCGCGCGGCGCATCGTCCATTTCGGCGCGCGCAGGAAGGCCGAGAGCTTGCCGCGCGCCCGGTCGTGCCAGTAAAGCGCCGCCGGATCGGGCGCGGCGTCCTTGCCGTAGGCGGCGACGTAGGATTCAAGCGCGCGCAGCCTGTCGCGCGACAGCGGATGGGTGCGCATGTAGGGATCCTGCCGGCCGGTCGAGAGGACTTCCTGGCCGGAAAAGAGCTTCATCACCTCGACGGCGCCGCGCGGGTCCACGCCCGCGCGGACGAGATAGCGGATGGAGGACTGGTCGGCCGAGGATTCCTCGGCGCGCGTGTGGCTGAAGAAGCGGCGCATGGCCGAGCTCGCCGCGCCCATCGCCGCGCCGGCCGCGGCCGAGCCGTCCGCGCCCGCCGCCGCGGCCATGGCTGCCAGCGCGACGCCCAGACCGGCCGCGGTGCTCATCGACTGCATGTTCGTCGTGCGCCGCGTGATGTGGCCATTGGAGATATGGGCGGCCTCGTGGGCGATCACGGCCTGGAGCTGCGCCGGGGTGTCGAGCTTCAGGATCAGCCCGTAATTGATGAAGATGTGGCGATTATCCACGATGAAGGCGTTGAGCGAGCCGTCATCCACCACGAGCACGCGCACCTGGCCGGGGCTGAGCCCGGCCGCCTGCAGGACGGGACGGGCGAGCTGCGAGAGCGAACGCTCGATGTCGCTGTCGCGCAAGAGGCCGAGCGCCGCGGCGGGAGCGGGCAGGCCCAGGAGGGCGAGGGCGGCGAGCGCGGCGACGAGTTGGCGGGCGCGGTGCATTGACGGGCCTTCCCGGGATTGTGAAAAGCGGCTGTCGGCAGAGTAGGAGCGGTCACATGCGGAACTCAAGGCGCGGCGAGGTCGATCCCTTCATTGTGATGGACGTCATGGAAGCCGCGCGCGCCGCCGAGGCCGCGGGCCGCCACGTCGTCCACATGGAGGTGGGCCAGCCCGGAACGCCCGCGCCGGCCGCCGCGCGCGAGGCCCTCGTCCGCGAGATGGAGGCGGGGCCGCTGGGCTACACCGTCGCGCTCGGCCGCCCCGAGCTGCGCGCCCGCATCGCACGGCTTTACGGCGAGTGGTATGGCGTCGATCTGGATCCCGCCCGGGTGGTCGTCACCTCCGGCTCCTCCGGCGCCTTCATCCTCGCCTTCACCGCGCTTTTCGACGCGGGGGAGACGGTGGGCATCGGCGCGCCGGGCTACCCGAGCTACCGCCAGATCCTGCGCGCGCTCGACCTCGAGCCGGTGGACATCCCGACCCGGCCCGAGAACCGCTACCAGCCCGTGCCGCAGGAGCTTTCGGGGCGGGGGCTTTCCGGCCTCATGGTCGCCTCGCCCGCGAACCCCACGGGGACGATGCTGGGCCGGGAGGCGCTGGGCGCGCTCATCGGCTGGGCCGAGGCGGAGGGCGCGGCCTTCATCAGCGACGAGATCTATCACGGCATCGAGTACGAGGCGAAGGCGGTCACCGCCCTCGAGCTTTCGGACGATGTCTACGTCATCAACTCCTTCTCCAAGTATTTCTCCATGACGGGCTGGCGCGTGGGCTGGATGGTCGTGCCCGAGGATCACGTCCGCCGGGTGGAGCGGCTCGCGCAGAACCTCTTCATCTGCCCGTCGCACGCGGCGCAGGTGGCGGCGCTGGCCGCCCTCGACGCCGGCGACGAGCTCCGGGCCAACCTCGCGGTCTACGCCGAGAACCGGCGGCTCATGCTGGAGGGCCTGCCGGCGGCGGGCTTCGACCGCATCGCGCCGCCCGACGGGGCGTTCTACGTCTACGCGGACGTGAGCCACATCACCTCCGACAGCCTCGGCTTCGCGCGGGAGATCCTCGACGAGGCCGGCGTGGCGGTGACGCCGGGGCTCGATTTCGACCCGGCCCGTGGCGGGGGCACGCTGCGCTTCTCCTACGCTGCGTCCACGGCCGACATCCGCGAGGGGCTTTCCCGCCTCGCGGAGTTCATGCGCCGCAAGGGGCATCTCGGCTGACCGGCGCGGTTTCCCGCCCCGGCGCTTTGCGATAGGCTGGGGGCAAAACGGGCAGGACACATGAACAGGCTACTCAGGGCACTGGCGGTCATGGCGGCGCTGGCGGCGCCGGCCGCGGCGCAGGAGCCGGGCGCGTTCGGGGCGCTCGCGCGGCTGGACGGTGGGCGGAGCGGCGCCGAGGCGACCGAGGCGGGCGGCGTCAGGATGGATCTTCTGCTGAGCCAGGGCGTGCCCTGGCGCGTCTTCACCCTTTCCGATCCGCACCGGCTGGTGCTCGATTTCCGGGAGGTGGACTGGTCGGGGTTCGACGCCGCGCGCTTCGAGGCGCCGGGGCTCGGCGAGGTCCGGGCGGGCGCCTTCCGTCCCGGCTGGTCGCGGCTCGTGGCCGATCTCGAGCGGCCGCTGGCCGTGCGCGAGGCTGGCCTTTCCGTGAACGACCTGACCGGCCAGGCGGCCTTGCGGCTGGTTCTCGATCCCGTGGACGAGGCGACATTCGAGACCGCCGCGGGCGCGCCGCGCGACCCGCGCTGGGATCTGCCGGAGCCCGCTCATGCCGAGCCGGCGCGCCGCGCGCCCGACGGCGACCGGCCGCTCGTGGTGGTGCTCGATCCCGGCCATGGCGGGATCGACCCCGGCGCCGAGGTGGGGGAGGTGAACGAGGCCGACCTGATGCTCGCGCTGGCCTTCGAGCTGCGCGAGGCGCTCAGGCGGACGGGGCGCTACGAGGTGGTGCTGACGCGCGAGGACGACGTGTTCGTCTCGCTGGACCGGCGCGTGCAGATCGCCCACCGGGCCGGGGCCGACCTCTTCATCTCGCTGCACGCCGACTCGCTCGCCTCCGGCTTCGCGCGCGGCGCGACGGCCTACACGCTGTCCGACAGCGCCTCGGACGAGGCGAGCGCCGCGCTCGCCGAGCGGCACAACCGCGCCGACCTGCTGGCGGGGGTGGATCTCACGGGCGCGGACGACGTGGTGGCCAACGTGCTCATGGAGATCGCGCGCCTGGAGACGGCGCCACGCTCGGAGAAGCTCGCCCGCGCGCTCATCACCGAGATCGACGCCGAGACGGGCCGGGTGAACTCGCGCCCCCTGCGCAGCGCCGGGTTCGCGGTGCTCAAGGCCGCGGACATCCCCTCGGTGCTTCTGGAGGCGGGTTTTCTCTCCACCCCGGAGGACCTCGAGAACCTGACGGACCCGGAATGGCGCGCCGGATTCGTCGCGGGCATCCGCGACGGGATCGCGGCCTGGGCGGCGCAGGACGCGGCCGAGGCGCCGCTCCGCCGCCGATAGGCGCGGCCCCGCCGATCGCGGGGCCCGGGGGTGGCGCGGGTTCCCGGCCGGCCCCATCTGGAAGGCGTGAACGCGTCGTTGTGTTTTGACCCGGCGCGGCGCCGCGCGTATAGAAGCGCGAAACCGCAGGAGCCTCGATTGCTCAGATTTGTCCTCTCCTTCCTCGGCGGGATCTTCAGCCTGATCACGCTCGGCGTCGTCATGGTCGCTCTGACCATCGGCGGGGTCTTCTGGGTCTATGGCCGCGATCTGCCGAGCCACGAGAGCCTGGCGGAATACCGGCCGCCCACGATCAGCCGGATCTATTCCGCCGAAGGACGCATCATCGACGAGTTCGCCGAGGAGCGGCGCCTCTTCGCGCCGGCCGAGGAAATCCCGGATCTCGTCAAGCAGGCCTTCATCTCGGCCGAGGACAAGAACTTCTACCAGCATCAGGGCTACGACGCGCGCGGCATCGCCGCGGCGATCGTGGAGGCGGTTCAGACCCGCGGCGAGACGCTTCGCGGCGCCTCGACGATCACGCAGCAGGTGATGAAGAACTTCCTTCTCGGCGGCGAGCGGCGGGTGGAGCGCAAGATCAAGGAGATCATCCTCGCCACCCGCCTCGAGCAGGCGCTGACCAAGGACGAGATCCTCGAGCTCTACCTCAACGAGATCTATCTCGGCCAGAACTCCTACGGCGTGGCCGCCGCGGCGCAGACCTTCTTCAACAAGAGCCTGCGGCAGCTGGCGCCGCATGAGGCGGCCTTCCTCGCCTCCATGCCCAAGGCGCCGTCGGACTATCACCCGGTGCGCAACGCCGACAGGCTGCTCGCGCGGCGGAATTTCGTGCTGAAGGAGATGTACGAGAACGGCTACCTCGACCGCGCCGCCTACGAGCGCGAGCGCGAGATGCCGCTCCGCTCGGTGCAGGCGGGCGATTTCGAGAGCTTCAAGGCCGCGCTGCCGCCGCGCGACTACTTCACCGACGAGATCCGCCGCCAGCTCTCGCGCGACTTCGGCGAGGGCGAGTTCTTCTCCGGCGGGCTCACCATCCGCGCGACGCTGGACCCCGAGATGCAGGTCGTGGCTGCCGAGGCGTTCCGCGCGCAGCTCGAACAGTTCGACCGCAACGCCGGGATCTGGCGCGGGACGGGCGAGACGCTTCCGCCCGAGGCGCTCGAAAGCGAGGAGGCGTGGCGCGCCGCGCTCTCGGAAGTCGATGTCGCGCGCGACGTGGACCTCGTCGAGCCCTGGCATCCGGCGGTGGTGCTGGAGGTGTCAGAGAACCAGCTTCGCCTCGGCATCGAGGGCGTCGAGGAAACCGCGGCCGAGCCGCCTGTCGTCCCGCGGGAGGACATCCGCTGGATGCGCGGCGACTTCTTCGACAACTTCGATGTGGGCGACGTGGTCCATGTCCGGCGCATGGTCTCGGACGATGACGGAAGCTTCATCCGCTGGTCGCTCCGGCAGGTTCCCGAGGTGCAGGGCGGCTTCATGGCGATGGACGTGAACAACGGCCGCGTGATCGCCATGCAGGGCGGCTTTTCCTACCAGGACTCCGTCTTCAACCGGGCCACCCAGGCCGAGCGCCAGCCGGGCTCCGCATTCAAGCCCTTCGTCTACGCATCCGCGCTCGACTCGGGCTATTCGCCCGCGACGATCGTGGTGGACGCCCCCATCGAGGTGGACACGCCGCAGGGCGTCTGGCGGCCGAAGAACGCCTCGAACGCCTTCTACGGCCCCACGCCGCTGCGGACGGGCATCGAGCAGTCGCGGAACCTGATGACCGTGCGCCTCGCCCAGGAGGTCAGCATGCAGACGGTCGCGGCCTACGCCGAGCGCTTCGGCGTCTACGACCGGCTGGAACCCTACCTCGCCAACGCGCTCGGCTCGCAGGAGACGACGCTCTTCGACATGGTGGCGGCCTACGCCATGTTCGCCAACGGCGGCGAGCGGGTGGAGCCCACGCTCGTGGACCGGGTGCAGGACCGCTACGGCCGCACCATCTACCGGCACGACCAGCGGATATGCACCGATTGCGGCGATCCGAACATCGCGCCGGGCCGCAGCCCGCGGCTCGTCTCCCAGCGCGAACGGGTGATGGACCCGATCACCGCCTACCAGCTCACCTCGATGATGCAGGGCGTCGTGGATCGCGGCACGGCGAGCGGCGCGATCGACCTGCCGGTGCCCATCGCCGGCAAGACCGGCACCACCAACGACGCGCGCGACGTCTGGTTCATCGGCTTCTCGTCGAACATCGTGGCGGGCTGTTACATCGGGCACGACCAGCCGCGTCCGCTGGGCTCCAGCGCATACGGCTCCACCCTCTGCGCGCCGGTCTTCCAGCGCTTCATGTCGGAGGCGATCGAAAAATACGGCGGTGGCGAGTTC
>CAZPCU010000076.1:0-7952 GCA_964585075.1 uncultured Rhodobacterales bacterium | reverse complement strand
GAAGGCCTCCGCCGAAGACGCCCCGGCCGCGCCGCCCACCGCGGTGACGCGGAAGGCGAGCGTGTCGTGGTCGGCGCTCATGTCGAAGTCATGGATCACGTTGTCGCCCCAGGAGGCCCGGAATCGCTCTCCGTCCCAGAGGAGATCGAACAGGAACATGTCCTTGCCCGCGCCGCCCCAGAGCGCGTCGTGGCCGTGGCCGGCGACGAGCACGTCGTCGCCCGCCCCGCCGCGGATCTGGTCCGCCTGCCGCCCGCCGAGCAGCAGGTCGTCGCCGCCCTCGCCGTCCAGCCGGTCGAACCCGTGCTGGCCGAAGAGCCGATCGTCTCCCGCGCCGCCATGCAGCATGTCCCGGTGCCGGCCTCCGAGCGCCACGTCGGCGCCGGCGCCGCCGTGCATCTCGTCGATGCCGTGGCCGCCTGCCATGAGATCGTCCCCGGCGCCGCCGAAGAAGACATCGCTGCCCTCGCCGCCGAGGAGAAGATCGTCGCCCTGCTCTCCGTGCAGCCAGTCACGACCATCGCCGCCATCGAGACGGTCGCGGCCCCATCCGCCGAAAAGGCGGTCGGTGCCCGCGCCGCCGAGGAGCAGGTCCTCTCCCCGGCCGCCGAGGAGCCGGTCGTGCCCGCCCTCGCCCTCCAGCCGATCCGCGCCGCGACCGCCGTAGAGGCCGTCGTTTCCGTCGCCGCCGCGAAGCACGTCGTCGCCCGCGTTCCCGGCCAGGATGTCGCGCCCGGCGCCGCCCTCGATCGTGTCCGCCCCGCTGTCGCCGAAGAGCCAGTCGTTGCCGTCCTCGCCGAAGATCCGGTCGTCGCCGCCGCCGCCCCGGATGCGGTCGGCCCCGGCGGACCCGCCATCCGCCTCGAAACCGGGCATGTCGAAGGAGAAGGCGGGGAAGACCCCGTCGCCCGGCGGCGCATCGGGCGCGATCTGGCCGGACGGAAGCGGCGCCTGCCAGTCGATCCCCGCGCCTTCCGCGAAGTCCCCGAAGAGGAGATCGTCCTGCGCGCCGCCCTCCAGGACATCGTTGCCGGAACCGCCCCTCAGCGTGTCGGCCCCGGCGCCGCCGGAGAGGACGTCGCCCCCCGCGCCGCCATCGGCCATGTCGTCGCCGTAGCCGCCGAGCAGGAGGTCCGCGCCGCTCTCGCCGAAAAGCCGGTCCGCGCCGCCGCCGCCCTCGATGATATCGTCGCCGGCCCCGCCCGCCATGACGTCGGCGCCGCCGGCCTCGAGCGCGAACTGCCGGAACCAGCCCGCGGCGCCGAAGTTCAGCCATCCCGCGCCGGGTTCGTCCCCGAGCATGCGGTCGTCGCCCGCCCCGCCGAAGACGAAATCGTCACCCGTTCCGCCCGAGAGCCAGTCCTCCCCGGCGCCGCCGGAGATCCAGTCGCGCCCTTCGCGCCCGTAGACCAGGTCGCGGCCCTGGCCGCCCGAGAGCCAGTCGTCGCCGCCCTCGCCGTCGATGGCGTCGTCGCCCTCTCCGCCCTGGATCCAGTCGCCGCCGTCCCCGTCGCCGGAGTTCCGGTTCCCGCCGATCCCGTGGTCTCCGTCATCGCCGAACAGGACGTCGTCGCCTTCGCCGCCGAAGAGAAGATCGCGCCCCGCGCCGCCGAGAACGGTATCGTTCCCCGCCTCGCCGTGGACGCTGTCCTGCCCGGCGCCTGCATCGACCCAGTCGCGGCCGTCAGGATAGGAGAGGCTGCCGTCACCGCCCCAGATCCAGTCATCGCCCTGCCCGCCGTGCAGCTGGTCCTCGCCGAGCCAGCCCTCCAGCCAGTCGTCGCCCTCTTCGCCCTTCAGGATGTTGCCGCGGGCATTCCCGTAGAGCGCGTCGTCGCCGCCGCGCGCCCTCGCGTTGTCCGCGGCGCCGTGATCGTTGAGGTCGATGACGTTGGAACCGTGGCCCGTCGCCTCCCATATCCCGTCGTTGAACCGGTGGTGCGACGGTGCGTCGTCGCGATAGACGATCGGGCTCGTCGGATCGAGGACGATCCACCCGTCGCTTGCGTGACCGATCCAGGTCATGCGCTCGCTCCTACCCTGCGACGCGCCGGGCACCGTCTCGAAGTCCGGGCCGGGCGTCATGCACTCATGCCGAACTGGCGCCGCCGGCCGATGGCCCGCGTCGCCCCCACGATGTCACCCGCGCCAGTCTGCCCACGCGCCGCCGTCGGACTATCCCCATTTGGGGGCAATGGCTTGGCAAGCGACGTTTGAGCGTTTCACAAGGTGAAACAGTCGGCGGCCATTCCCGTCATTTGAGTCCGGCGCGTGGATGCACGCAGGCGAGGTCGCGGTCAGGCGGCCGGCAATCGTCACCGCGGCTGAGCGAAGCGGGAGTGGCGCACCCGATAGGATTCGAACCTATGGCCTCTGCCTTCGGAGGGCAGCGCTCTATCCAGCTGAGCTACGGGTGCGCGTGGGGAGGCATATAGGGAAAACCGCCGCCGCCTGCAAACCCAAACTTCGCGGGCGGCCGAGGCACGCTTCGGTCGCTTTGCGCTTGCCCGCCCCCGCCGGGCGCGCCTAACTGGCGCCCGCGTTTTCCGAGGGAGGAGCCACCCATGATCCGTGCGCCGCTGCCCCTTCTCGTAGCCCTCCAGGCCGGCGTGTCGGCCGCGAGCCTCGTCGTCGAGATCGTGGCGGGCCGGATGCTCGCGCCCTATGTCGGCATGTCGCTCTACACCTGGACGGCCATCATCGCGGTGGTGCTCGCCGGCTTCTCGGCGGGCCACTGGTGGGGCGGGCGCATCGCCGAGCGCCCGGCGCCCGAGGCGCTCCGTCGGACGGGCTGGGCGCTCCTCGCGGCGGCGCTCACCACGGGGACGGCGGTGGCGCTCCTGCGCCTCGTGGCCGACCCGGTGCTGTCGGTGGCGGGCCACCCCGTGGCCGGGATCACCGCGCTGGCCGCGGCGGTCTTCTTCCTGCCCTCGCTCTTCGCGGGCATCCCCGCGCCCGTCCTCGCGCAGATCGCCGTGACGGGCAGCGACCGCTCGGGCCCCGCCCTCGGCGCCATGTTCGCCTCGGGCGCGGTGGGCGCCATCGCGGGCACGCTTCTCGCGGGCTTCCTCTTCATCGCCTGGCTCGGCTCCGCGCTCACCCTCACGGCGGTGACGGTCTTCTACCTCGCCTCCGCTGCGCTCTGCTTCTGGATGGGGCGCAGCCGCCCCGGCGCGGGCCCCGCGCTCGCCGGCGCCGCCGCCCTCGCGCTCGCCGCCACCGGCCTCGGCCGCGCCGCCGTCTGCGACACCGAGAGCCAGTATTACTGCATCCGCACCGTGGACCTCGCCGCCGACCCGTCGCGCCCGGTGAACCTCATGGTGCTCGACCATCTCGCCCACGGCATCAGCGCGCGCGACGCGCCGGAGGTGATGTTCACCGAATACACCGCCATGCTCGACCGGATCGCGCGGGCGCGAATGGCGGGCCGGGAGTTCTCGAGCTTCTTCATCGGCGGCGGCTCCTACTCGGTGCCGCGCGCCTGGGCCGAGCGGGAGACAGGCCCCGTGACCGTGGCCGAGATCGACCCGGCGGTGACCGAGACGGCGGCCCGCGACTTCTGGTTCGACCCCGAGAGCGCGCGCATCCTCCATGCCGACGCGCGGCGCGCGCTCCGGGAGGAGCCGCTCCGCTACGACGTGATCGTGGGCGACGCCTTCACCGACATCGCCGTGCCCGCGCATCTCGTGACGCGGGAGTTCTTCGAACTCGTGCGCGACAGGCTTGAGCCGGGCGGCGTCTACCTGATGAACGTGGTGGATTTCGAGCACCGGCTCGACGCGCTCGCCGCCATCGCGGCCACGCTGCGCAGCGTCTTCCCCTCGGTGGAGATCTGGACGGAGGCGACCCCGCCCGCGCCGGGAGAGCGGCGCGTCTTCGTGCTGGCCGCCTCCGACGCGCCCTCGGCCTTCTCGGCCTTCACCGTGCCCGCCCCCGCGCCCACGCGCTTCGCCGCGCTGTCCGACAGCTTCCTCGAAGGGCTCCTCGCCGAGAAGGGCGCGCTGGTGCTGACCGACGATTACGCGCCCATCGACCGGCTCGTGGGCCACGACGCGAGCCCCGAGGGCTGAGGCGCGCTCAGGCGAAGAGCTCGTGGGCGAGTTCCAGCGCCTCCACGAGCGCGTCCACTTCTTCCTCGGTGTTGTAAAGCGCGAAGCTCGCCCGGCAGGTCGCCGGCACGCCGAGGAAATCCATCAGGGGCCCGGCACAGTGATGGCCCGCGCGCACGGCCACGCCCTTCTTGTCCAGGATGGTGGAGATATCGTGGGCGTGGGCCGCGCCTTCCAGCGTGAAGGAGAAGATCGCCGCCTTGTCGGGCGTCCGCCCCTGCTGGTGAAGCCAGTTCAGCCCGTCGAGCCGCGCGCGGGTGTAGTCCCGCAGGCTGTCCTCGTGGGCCGCGACGGCCTCCATGCCGAGATCCATGAGCCACTCCAGCGCCACGCCCATGCCGATCTGCTGGACGATGCCCGGCGTGCCCGCCTCGAACTTCATCGGGGGATCGTTGTAGATCACCTCGTCCTTGTGGACCTCCCGGATCATGTCGCCCCCGCCGATGAAGGGGCGCATCTCCTCCATCCGCTCGCGGCGGATGTAGATCGCGCCCGAGCCGGAGGGCCCGTAGAGCTTGTGGCCGGTGATCGCGTAGAAGTCGCAGCCGATCTCGGAGACGTCGACGGGCATGTGCACCGCGCCCTGGCTGCCGTCCACGAGCACCGGCACCCCCTTCTCGCGCGCGCCGTCGCAGATCGCCTTCACGTCCACCTTCGTGCCCAGCACGTTGGAAAGATGCGTGACGGCCACGAGCTTCGTGCGCGGGCCGATCGCGTCGATCACCGCCTGCGGGTCGAGCGCGCCGGTGGCGTCCACGTCCACCCATTTCAGCACCACGCCCTGCCGCTCGCGCAGGAAGTGCCAGGGCACGATGTTGGCGTGATGCTCCATCACCGACAGCACGATCTCGTCGCCGGCCTCCATGCGCGGCATCGCCCAGCCATAGGCCACGAGGTTGATCCCCTCGGTCGTGCCGGAGTTCAGCACGATCTCCTCCTCCGAGGGCGCGCCGAGGAAGCGCGCGACGATGCCGCGCACGCCCTCGTATTTCTCGGTGGCGAGGTTCGAGAGATAGTGCAGGCCCCGGTGCACGTTGGCGTATTCGTGGCTGTAGGCCTCCGTCACCGCGTCGATCACGCAGCGCGGCTTCTGCGCCGAGGCGCCGTTGTCGAGATAGACGAGCGGCTTGCCGTTCACCTCCCGCGAGAGGATCGGGAACTCGGTGCGGATGGCGGACACGTCATACATTGCCGGACACTCCGAGGAATGGGCCGCCGAAGAGCGCGAGCAGGAGCGACAGGCCGAAGGCCATGGCGATCACGCTCAGCACGAGCACCCCGAGCGACTTCAGGAGATTGTCGTAGCCTTCGGCCACGTCGATGAAATTCAGCAGGATCCAGAACCCGAGCACGGCGGCGGCGATCACCACCAGCGCGGCGAGGAACGGCACCAGCGGCACCAGGACCAGAAGCGCCGCCTGCACGAGCACCCGGAGGAACTGCAGCCAGACGAGCAGCGCCATGAGGCCGCCGAAGCGCGCCTCCCCGCCGAACATGCGCCCGATGTGGAAGAGCCCGAAGATGGTGGCCACGAGGCCGGCGGCGAGGAAGAGCGCGAAGGCAATCGGCGGCACCGTCCCGATGGGCACGTCCGGCGGCGGCGGCGAGACCAGGTTCGACAGCCCGAACAGCGCGGCGTTCAGAACCACCGCGAGGGCGAGCGCGTTCCAGAGCGCGTTCAGCGGCAGTTCGAGCGCCAGGATCCGCCGCGCCGCGTCGCGCGGATCCCGGATCGTGTCGAGGGCCAGCTGCCAGAGGGCGGCCGTTGTCATGCGGGGCCTTTCTCCGCCTCTCTGAGGCCGGCGATCCAGAACCATGTGAAGGTCAGAAACCACAGCAACCCCACGATCCGCAAGCCCGGGCCGTCGCCGACGAAGCCCGCCACCAGCCCGTGCAGCAGGATGAGCGGCGACGAGGCGAGCAGCGCCCAGAAGAGCGCGACCCTCGCCCCGTACCAGCCGCCGCACCCGCCCAGGGGCCGCGCCACGATGTGAGAGAGCGCGGCCAGCCCGTAAAGCAAGAGCGGCGCGACGAAGAGCCACGCCATCAGCGTGCCGGCGAGAAGCGGCTGGAGCTCCACGCCGTCGAGATGCGCCTGCCGCGCCAGCGGCGGCCATTGCGAGACGAAGACGACGATGCAGGCCGCCATCAGCATGGCGAGCGCCCTGCCCTCGTTCGGCCCCATCTCCAGCAGGCGGCGCACCACCGCGGCCGGCCCCCGTCTGTAGGTGGCCGCGATGTCCGCCGTGACGGCCATCAACCCCTGCGCCGGGCCAGCCAGCCTTCGACACGCGCCACGATATCGTCGGCGAGCGCGCGGTCCTCGATCTCTTCCACGGCCTCGGCGAGGAAGGCGAGCGTCAGCATGTCGGTGGCCTCCCCCTCCGGCACGCCGCGGGCGCGCAGGTAGAAGAGCGCGTCCTCGTCGATCGCGCCGGAGGTGGACCCGTGCGAGCAGGCCACGTCGTCGGCGTAGATCTCGAGCTCGGGCTTGGCGAGGAACTGGCTGTCCTCGTCGAGGAGAAGCGACTGGCTGATCTGGTAGCCGTCGGTCTTCTGCGCGTCGGGCTTCACGAGGATCTTGCCCTGGAAGACACCCGTGGCGCCGTTCCGGAGCACGTACTTGAAGACCTGCCGGCTCTCGCAGTTCTGCGCGTCGTGGGTGACGAAGACCGTGTTGTCGCCGTGGAAATCCCCGTCGCCAACCCCGGCGCCGGCGACATGGGCCACCGCGTCGTCGCCGGTGAGTTCCAGCACCGTCTCGTTGCGGGTCATCATGCCGTTCACGGTCAGCGTGAAGGACTTGAAGACGCTTTCCCGCCCGAGCCGGGCGAAGATGTGGGTGGCGGCGCGGCGCTCGTGATCGCGGCCCTGGGCGCGGACGTGATGGAAGACGCCGGTGTCGGCCACGTCAACCTCCAGCACCTTGTTGAAGCGCGCCGCGGCCGGACCGTTCTCGAGCAGCGTGAGTTCGGCGCCCTCTTCGACGCGGACGACGTGATGGAGATAGGCGTCGGACGTGGTGTCGCGGTGGACGTAGATCAGGCTCACGGGTTTCGAGGGCTTGCCGGTCACGCGGATCAGCACCCCGTCCTCGGCCACCGCGGTGTTGAGCGCGGCGAGCGGGCGGGGAACGGGGGCGTGGCCGCGCGCCTCGAGCGTGCCGTAAAGGCCCTGCGCCCAGTGAATGTCGGCCCGGCCGGCCTCCGCCAGCCGCTCGATCTCGATCCCTTCGAGGGAGAGATCGTCCGAGGCCTCGGCGTCGAACACGCCGTCCACGAAGACGATCTTCAGCCGGTCGAAGGCGTCGAACATGGGCGGCTCGCCCGCGTCGAAGAGCGCCGCCTCGGGCGCCTCGGGCGCGACGAGCGAGTCCGGGCGGGTGAATTTCCAGTACTCGTCGCGCCGCCCGGGCAGGCCCATCTCGCGCACGCGCGCCAGCGCCTCGCCGCGGGTGGCGGCGGACCAGCCGCCTTCGGGGACGGAGAGCGCCGACAGCCGGGCCTCGGTGGCGTCGGTCCTGGGCTGGGGCAGCGCCATCACGCCACCTCCCCGAGAAGGTCGCCGTAGCCGTTCTTCTCGACCTCGAGGGCGAGCTCCGGCCCGCCGGACTTCACGATGCGCCCGTTCGACATGATGTGCACGACGTCGGGCAAGATGTGATCGAGAAGGCGCTGGTAGTGGGTGATCAGCAGGAAGCCCCGCCCCGCGTCGCGGAGCGCGTTCACGCCCTGCGCCACGAGCTTCATGGCGTCCACGTCGAGGCCCGAATCGGTCTCGTCGAGGATGCACATCTTCGGCTCCAGCATCGCCATCTGCAGGATCTCGTTGCGCTTCTTCTCG
>CAZPCU010000075.1:0-7969 GCA_964585075.1 uncultured Rhodobacterales bacterium | reverse complement strand
TTCGCCTTCAACCGTCACTTCGCCCTTGTCGTTCACCTCGGCCACAAGGCTCTCCTTCTGCTTCAACCGGCGAAGCAGAACAGAGGTCCGCCGGTCAACAAATCTTTGCGTCAGCGCGGCGTGAAGCGCGTCCGACAGGCGGTCTTCTACCGCGCGGGTGGCTTCGCGCCAATGGGTTTCATCGCCGACCCAGCCGGCCCGTTGCGCCACGTAGGTCCATGTCCGGATGAAGGCGAGGCGGCGCGAGAGCGTGTCGATGTCGCCCTCCGTCCGGTCGATCCGCGACACGTGGCGGGCGAGCCAGTCGTCGGGCACGCGGCCGCGCTCGTGCAGGTGGCCGTAGATCGCCTCCAGCAGGCTCGCGTGCTCGGCGTGGCTGATGCCGCGGAAGTCGGGGATGCGGCAGACGTCCCAGAGAAGCCGCACCGAGGGCCCGTCCGAGGCGCGGGCGCGCACCTCGGGCTGTGCGGCGAGGGAGCGCAGCGCGCGCAGGTCGTCGGCCTCCCGCGCCCGGGTCAGCATCCCTTCGCCGGGCGCGGCCTCCAGCGAGGCGATGAGCGCGTCCACCGACCCGAAGGACAGCGCGGCGTTGCGCCACTGGAGCCGGCGAAGCGGGGTGAACCTGTGTCCGGTGATGGCCGCCGCGATCTCGTCGGGCAGCGGCGGGGCCTCCCCCGTCACCCCGAAGGTTCCGCTGGACATGCCCCGCCCCGCGCGCCCGGCGATCTGCGCGAGCTCGTTCGCGGCCAGAGGGCGCACGCGGCGGCCGTCGAACTTCGTCAGCCCCGAGAAGGCGACGTGATCGATGTCGAGGTTGAGCCCCATCCCGATGGCGTCGGTCGCGACGAGGTAATCGACGTCGCCGTTCTGGTAGAGCTCGACCTGGGCGTTGCGCGTGCGCGGGCTGAGCGCCCCCAGCACCACCGCCGCACCGCCCTTCTGGCGGCGGATGAGCTCGGCGATGGCGTAGACGTTTTCCACCGAGAACCCGACGATGGCGCTGCGCGGCTTCATCCGGCTGATCTTGCGCGAGCCGGTGTAGGTGAGCTCGCTCATGCGTTCGCGCCGCAAGAACTCGACGCCCGGCACAAGTGCCGCGATGGGCCCCCGCATCGTGTCGGAGCCGAGGAAGATCGTCTCGTGCTGGCCCCGCATCCGGAGAAGGCGGTCGGTGAAGACATGCCCGCGCTCGGGATCGGCGCAGAGCTGGATCTCGTCCACCGCGACGAAGTCCGCGCCCATGCCGTCCGGCATCGCCTCCACCGTGCAGACCCAGTACCGGGTGCGCGGCGGGACGATCCGTTCCTCGCCCGTGACGAGCGCCACGACCGAGGGGCCGCGGGCCGCGACGATTCGGTCATAGACCTCGCGCGCGAGCAGCCGCAGCGGCAGGCCGATGACGCCCGTCCGGTAGCCCAGCATCCGTTCGATCGCGTAGTGGGTCTTGCCCGTGTTGGTGGGCCCCAGGACCGCGAGGGTCCTGCCTTGCCGTGTCATGTGCCACCCCTCGCGGTCGGGCGCGGGCGCTCAGAGCTCCGCGCCCAGAACCTCGCGTTCGAGCCGTTCCATCGCGGCTCCCACTTGGGGGTGATGGGGGTAAATGGCAAGCACTTCCTCGTAGGCCTGCCAGGCCAGGCGCGGCCTATCGAGCTGCTCCATGATGGCGCCGAGCCCGTAAAGCGCGCCGAAATGCTCGGGGTTGAGCGCGATCGCGCGGCGCAGGTCGGCAAGCGCGAGGCCGTATTCCTGTTGCTGGAAGAACGCCATGGCGCGCGTGGCCCAGCCCTCGGCGAATTCGGGGGCGTGGTCGGTGAGCGCCGTCAGGTGCTCGACCGCGACGGCATGGTCCTCGGCCTCGATGGCGTCGCGCCCGCGGCGCAGCAGGAGGTCCATGGCCGCCGAGCCCGACTTCGACCAGACGGTGCGAATCTGTCCCGCGACACGCTCGGCCTCCTCGGGCGAGGCGGCGCGAAGATCCTCCAGCATCTCCTGCGCAGGCGGGTCCTGTGCCGAAAGCTGAGGCGCGAACAGGAACGACGCGACGGCTACCGCGACGAGATGTTTGATCGGGAAAGCTCTTCTGCCCATAACATCGAAGATAGCGTAACGGCGCGCCGAATCCAGCGGCGCGGAACAGGCCAAGGAGCGATGTGATGAGCGACGTGATCAACCAGGCGGTGAGCGCCCTGAACGAGAAGCTTTCCGGCGGCTTCGACGGCGTCGCCAAGTTCGTCATCGAGGGCGAGGGCGCGATCATGCTCGACGGCGACGGCGTGCGCGAGGCCGACGAGGAGGCGGAGGTGACCCTCACCGCCTCCGCGGACACCTTCCAGCAGATCCTCGAGGGCGAGCTCGACCCGACCTCGGCCTTCATGTCGGGCAAGCTCACGCTGGACGGCGACATGGGGATGGCGATGAAGCTCGGGTCCGCCCTGAGCTGATGGAGCACGCGCCCTTCTTCGACGATCTCCTGGACGGCTCGCCCCCGGGCCGGGCGTTCTGGGTGACTGCGCCGGACGGGGCGCGGCTCCGCCTGGCGCTCTGGCGCCCCGAGCGCGCGGCGCGGGGAACCGTGCTCCTGTTTCCGGGGCGCACGGAATACGTCGAGAAATACGCCCATGTGGCCGAGCCCTTCCTGGCGCACGGCCTCGCCGTCCTGGCGATCGACTGGCGCGGCCAGGGGCTTTCCGAGCGGCTCCTCGACGAGCCGCTCACGGGCCATGTCGGGCGCTTCGAGGACTACCAGCAGGACGTGGCGGCGATGCGCGACGTCGCGCGCGCCGAGGCGCTCCCGGAACCCTGCTTCCTGGTCGCCCATTCCATGGGCGGCTGCATCGGTCTGCGTGCGCTGATCGAGGGGCTCGACGTCGCCTGCGCGAGTTTCACCGGCCCGATGTGGGGCATCCGAATCTCCGCGCTGATGCGCCCGGCGGCCTGGGCGATCAGCTGGAGCGGCGCGAGGCTCGGGCTCGGGCATGTCGTGTCGCCGGGCACGCGCCCGGAGTCCTACATCGCGACGGCCCCCTTCGAGGGCAACACGCTCACCACCGACCCGGCGATGTGGGCGCTGATGCAGGGCCAGCTCCGCGCCCGGCCCGAGCTGCAGCTCGGCGGGCCCAGCCTGCACTGGCTGCACGAGGCCCTGGCCGAGTGCCGGGCGCTGTCGCGGCTTCCGGCACCGCGCGTGCCCGCGATCGCCTGGCTCGGCGGGCTCGAGCGGATCGTCGATCCCGCGCGGGCGCACGAGCGCATGAAGGGCTGGCCCGGCGGGCGGCTAGAGCTTCTCGACGGCGCGGAACACGAAGTGCTGATGGAGCGGCCCGCCGTCCGGCGGCGCATCCTGGAGACCACCGCAGCCTTCTTCCTCGAACACGCCGGCGCGCCCGCCTGATCTGGCCCCACGCCGCCGGGGCCCTATAGTGCCGGACATGGCGCGCGCCCCGGTTCTCGACTTCACCGAGCACGGAATCCGCTGCGAGGCGGGCGGCTTCTTCATCGATCCCTGGCGGCCGGTGGACCGGGCGCTCGTCACCCACGCCCACGCCGACCACGCGCGCCCGGGGCATGGCCGCTACCTCTGCACCGAGGGCACGGCGCCGGTTCTGCGTCACCGGCTCGGCGACGTGGCCGTGGAGACGGTGCGCTACGGCGAGGAACTGCGGATCGGAGACGCGCGGGTGTCCTTCCACCCGGCCGGCCACGTGCCGGGATCGGCGCAGATCCGGGTGGAGGTCGCGGGCGAGGTCTGGGTGGTCTCCGGCGATTACAAGACCGTCCCGGACGGGCTCTCGGAGCCCTTCGAGCCGCTTCGCGCCCATGTCTTCGTGTCCGAATGCACCTTCGGCCTGCCGGTCTTCCGCTGGGCGCCGCAGGCCGAGGTGGCCTGCGAGATCAACCGCTGGTGGGCGGGCTGCGCGGCAGAGGGGCGCACGGCGATGCTTGGCGCCTACGCCCTGGGAAAGGCGCAGCGGCTGCTCGCCATGCTCGATCCCGCCATCGGCCCCGTGCTCACCCACGGCGCGGTGGAAGGCGTGACCGCCGTGCTGCGCGAGGGCGGGCTGGCGCTGCCCGAGACGGTTCCGGTGACGCCCGATCTCGACCCGAAGGATGTTCCCGGCGCGCTCGTCCTCGCGCCGCCCGCCGCGCTCGGCAGCGCCTGGGCGCGGCGCTTCGGCCCGGTCTCGACCGGGATGGCGAGCGGCTGGATGCGGCTCCGCGGCGTGCGCCGCCGCCGGGGCATGGATCGCGGCTTCGTCCTCTCCGATCACGCGGACTGGGACGGACTCTTGTGGGCAATACGGGGGACAGGTGCGGAAACCGTATATGTAACACATGGTTATACCGAAATCTTCGCAAGATGGTTGAGCGCGGAGGGGCTCGACGCGCGCATCGTGCGGACGGCCTTCGGCGGAGAGGCCGAGGACGAGGCGGAGCCCGCGCCATGAAACATTTGAAATCAAACTCTTGTGGTTCGATCCTACTGTTCTGCGCTCCATCCGCGCGCGCTCGCGTGGAAAACCCTGTGGACAAACGGGCAACCCGCGGAGGGGCAAGGCGATCGCGGATTGTGCGGGCATGATGAAGGAGTTCGCCCGCCTCATCGCCCGGATCGACCAGACGACGCGGACCTCGGCCAAGGTGGACGCGCTCGCCGCGTATTTCGAGGCGGCCCCCGACGCCGACCGGCTCTGGACGGTGGCGCTTTTCTCGGGCCGCCGCCCGCGCCGGGCCATCACGACGACCCAGCTCCGCGAATGGGCGGCGGAGCGGGCGGGGCTGCCGCTCTGGATCGTCGAGGAGAGCTACCCGGTGGTGGGCGATCTGGCCGAGACCATTGCGCTGATCCTGCCGCCGCCGGCCCGCCCCGCGGATCGCGGCCTCGCAGAGCGGATCGCGACGCTCCGGGCGCTTGCCGACCGCCCCCTGCCCGAGCGCCGCACGGCGATCCTCGACGCCTGGGACGAGCTCGAACCCGGGGAACGGTTCCTCTTCAACAAGCTTCTCACCGGCGGTTGGCGCATCGGGGTGAGCCAGAAGCTGATGACGCGCGCGCTCGCCCGCGCGCTCGGCCGCGACGAGGCCGAGATGGCGCACCGGCTGATGGGCGCCTGGGATCCCGCGTCGACGAGCTGGCAGGAGCTCGTGCATTCCGAGGCGGGCGCGGCGGACCTCTCCCGCCCCTACCCGTTCTACCTCGCCCACCAGCTCGAGACCGGCCCGGAGAGCCTGGGCGATCCGTCCGACTGGCGGGCGGAGTGGAAATGGGACGGGATCCGCGGCCAGCTCATCCTGCGGGAGGGCCAGCATTTCGTCTGGTCCCGCGGCGAGGAGCTCATGACCGATCGCTTCCCCGAACTCGCCCGCGCGCGGGATTTCCTGCCGCCGGGCACCGTGCTCGACGGCGAGCTCATGGCCTGGAAGGACGGGCCCCTGCCTTTCAACGCGCTGCAGAAGCGCATCGGGCGCAAGACGGTGCCGAAGAAGCTGCTCGCCGAGGCACCGGTGGTGCTGGCGGCCTACGACCTTCTCGAGGAGGACGGCGAGGACATCCGCGCCCGGCCCTTCGAGGACCGGCGCGCCCGGCTGGAGCGGCTGCTTGCCGACCTGCCGCCGGACGCCCCCTTGGTCCTGCCCCCGCTTGTCCCCTTCGACGACTGGCAGACCCTCTCGGCCGCGCGCGCGAGCGCCCGCGCGCGCGCAGCCGAGGGGGTGATGCTCAAGCGCGCCTGCAGCCCCTACCGCGCCGGGCGCAAGCGCGGCGACTGGTGGAAATGGAAGCTCGACCCGCTAACCGTGGACGCGGTGATGATCTACGCCCAGGCCGGGCACGGGCGGCGCGCCAACCTCTTCACCGACTTCACCTTCGCGGTCTGGTCGGGCGAGTCGCTCGTCCCGTTCACGAAGGCCTATTCCGGCCTCACCGACTCGGAGTTCGCCGAGATCACGCGCTGGGTGCGGCGCAACACGCTGGAACGCTACGGCCCCGTGCGGCAGGTGCGGCCCGAACAGGTCTTCGAGATCGCCTTCGAGGGCATCCACGAAAGCCCGCGCCACAAGTCGGGCCTCGCGCTGCGCTTCCCGCGCATGGCGCGCTGGCGGCGCGACAAGCCGGCCGCCGAGGCGAACACGCTCGACGATCTGAGGGAGATGCTGGCCGCCCATGGGCAGGCTGGCGCGGAGGGATGATTTCGGGCCGCGGCGCGGGTAGTCTCGCGGCGATTCCGGCGCAGGCCGGGCAAGCGGAGGACCGGGACATGCAGGATTCCCTCTGGATCGCGATCGTGACCGCCGCGATCGTCTTCGGGCTCATGGTCATCATCCCCATCGCCTCTTTCCTGCTGAAGGCGGCGGTGGTCGCGCTGATCGCGGGCGCGGCGGTCTATCTGCTGATGCGGCTCTTCGGCCGCCCCTGAGCGCGCCGCCCGCAGCCCGGAGCGCGGCGGCCGGGCCACCGGCGCCGGGCGGCCTTGATCCGCCCCGCCGCCGCGGCCTATGTCTGCCGGGCACCCCAGCCCGCAGGAGACCGCCATGCGCCACACCCCCCGCCCCGTCTTCGACGCCAGCGCCGGCTCCGGCCCCGAGGGCCTTGGCGATCTGCCGGAATGGGACCTGACGGACCTCTATGCCGCGCCGGACGCGCCGGAGATCCGGCGCGATCTCGACTGGCTGGAGGCCGAGGGCCGCACCTTCGCGGCCGACTACGAGGGCCGGCTCGGCAGCCTCGACGCCGAGGGGCTTCTGGAGTGCGTGCGCCGCAACGAGCGGATCGAGACGGTCGCGGGGCGCATCATGTCCTACGCGGGGCTGCGCTACTACCAGCAGACCACCGACGCAGGCCGCGCCAAGTTCCTCTCCGACATGCAGGAGAAGATCACCAACTTCACCACGCCGCTCGTCTTCTTCACCCTGGAGCTCAACCGGCTGGAGGACGACCATCTCGAGCGGCTCTTCGGAGAGAGCGCGGAGCTCGCCCGCTACCGCCCGGTCTTCGAGCGCATCCGCGCGATGAAGCCCTACCAGCTTTCGGACGAGCTGGAGAAGTTCCTGCACGACCTGGGCGTCGTCGGCGACGCGTGGGAGCGGCTCTTCGACGAGACGATCGCGGGGCTCGCCTTCGAGGTGGAGGGCGAGTCGCTCGGGCTCGAATCGACGCTCACCCTGCTCACGGATCACGACCGGTCCAAGCGCGAGGCGGCGGCGCGGGCGCTCGCCGACGTGTTCTGCGAGAACATCCGCACCTTCGCGCGCGTGCACAACACGCAGACCAAGGAGAAGGAGGTGATCGACCGCTGGCGCGGCATGCCCACGCCGCAGACGGCCCGCCACCTGGCCAACCACGTCGAACCCGAGGTAGTCGAGGCGCTGCGCGACGCGGTCGTGGCCGCCTATCCGCGGCTCAGCCACCGCTACTACGAGCTCAAGCGCCGCTGGCTCGGCCTCGACACGCTGGAGGTCTGGGACCGGAACGCGCCGCTTCCGATGGAGGAGACGCGCACGATCGGCTGGGAGGAGGCGCGCGAGACGGTGCGCGCCGCCTACGCGGAGTTCGACCCGCGCATGGCCGAGCTCGCCGAGCCCTTCTTCACCAGCGGCTGGATCGACGCGGGCGTGAAGCCCGGCAAGGCGCCGGGCGCCTTCGCGCACCCGACGGTGACGGAGGTGCATCCCTACGTGATGCTCAACTACCTCGGCAAGCCGCGCGACGTGATGACGCTCGCCCACGAACTGGGCCACGGCGTCCACCAGCGCCTCGCCGCCGGACAGGGCGAGCTGCTCGCCTCCACCCCCCTCACGCTGGCGGAAACCGCGTCCGTGTTCGGCGAGATGCTGACCTTCCGCCGGCTTTTGCGCAACGCGCCGGATGCCAAGGAGAAGAAGGTGCTCCTGGCCGGCAAGGTCGAGGACATGATCAACACCGTCGTCCGCCAGATCGCCTTCTACGATTTCGAGGTCAAGCTGCACGACGCCC
>CAZPCU010000074.1:0-8001 GCA_964585075.1 uncultured Rhodobacterales bacterium | reverse complement strand
CCACGACGACCCGCTGGCCCGCCAGCAGGCGGTGGAGAAGGCGAGCGACGAGGCCGTGGGAAAACGCGGGCGGTCCACCGCCGGGCGCGCGGGGCAGCGGGGTGGGAATGTGAGGCGGAAGAGGTAGGGTGCGTGCTCGCCACGCACCGCGCCGCTACATCAACGCAACGGCGCGTGAGATCACGCGCCCTACGGTCCCGGCGCAGCCGGGCGGTGCGGGGGGGGAATGTGAGGCGGCGGGGGCTTTCGCATGTTGGAGATCGAAGCAACCAACCGTAGGGTGCGTGCTTGGCACGCACCGCGCCGGGAGCCCGGCACAACGGCCGGTGCGTGAGATCACGCACCCTACACGCGGCGCCAGCGACGGAGCGGGGCCCTGTGGCCAAACAAGGAACCCGCGGAAGACACCACCCTGGAGGACAGGCACTCTCATGCCGGTAATGCCGGGCTCCACGATGTTGCGCATCACATCCGGTCACATGGTTCTGGCGGCGAACGCTCACGTCGGGATCTCGTTCACGGAGACATCCCGGTTACGGAAGTCTGGAGCCTAGTCCACCTGGATCGCGCTGCTGCATCTTTCGGAGATGTCTCCGCTGTCTCCTCCCAGGGCTTCCCGTCTTTGCCGCAGCTTCGCGACTTCAGCTCTTTCCGCCCCCGTCCACGGCGTCGTGGCTTGCGCGTCAATGGCAATGGCGTAGAGCGTCACGGAGATGCGGGTGACTTCGAGATCGCTCGCGGAGCAGGCACCCTGCCCTCTGGCTTGAATTTGGGCCAGCTCGGCGGCGAGTTCCGTTCGCGTTTCGAAGGTCAGCGGAAGGGATGGCGAAACGTCCGCGACGGGAGCGCGCGAGGCAGGTTGCGGCTCGCAGGCGGTGACCGCCAGCACGACGAGGCTAATGGCGGTCAGCCTGAGTTTCATCTTCCGAAGCTCTTTCCGTAGCGAACCGGGTAGTGTCCCGGGACGTGATTTGGGAACTGGCGTCCACCCGCTTCGTCCTGGCCGGTGTTGCTCGTGCACTGTGCGGCGATCATCGTCGCCGTGCGTTCATCGTTGCAGATGGCGGCCAGCTATTCCACCGGGATGTAGCGGCGGCAGACGGCCCGCTCTTCGTTCTGCTCGAGCATGAGGGCGCGAACGACGGGCGGGTGCCCCTGACCGGGCAGATGCCGACCGACCCGGCCGCGCCCGACACGCACCCGACCGAGGCGATCGAGGCACAGAGCTTCCGGGCGATGCAGAACCTCACTCACCCGTAGGGTGCGTGCTCGCCACGCACCGCACCCTGAGCCCGCCATACCGGCCGGTGCGTGAGATCACGCACCCTACCCGGCACCAGCGACGTCGCGGGGCCCCATGGCCACGGCGCGCACCGGCCCTATCTCCCTCGCATGCGCCTCGCCATCGCCCTCTGCCTCCTCGCCGGCCCTCTGCACGCCTGGGAGTTCACCGCCGATCCGCTTTGCACCCTCTCCCACGAGACGGAGGAGGCCGCGGTGGTGGTGACCCATGATCCCGCCATCCCCGAATACGCCATCACCATCACCCGGGCGGGCGCGGCCTGGCCCGCGGGGCCGGTCTTCGCCATCCGCTTCGACGGGCCCCGCGGCCTCACGATCTCCACCACGCGTCACGGCCTGGGCGAGGGGGGCCGCGCGCTCACCGTGACCGACCGCGGCTTCGGCAACCTGCTCGACGGGCTCCAGTTCAACGACACCGCCACCGCGCGTCTCGGCGACGCCGCGGTGGCCTTCCCCCTCGACGGCGCGGCGGAGCCGGTCGCGCGGTTTCGCGCCTGCGTCGCCGCGCCCGTCGCCTGAGCGCCCTGTCCCCGTGACATTCCCGCCCGTCCCGCTAGGCTTCACGGAAGGCGGCGGGAGAATGACCATGCCCAGACGAAGCCTCGCGGTGCTGGCGGCCGCCAGTCTCTGGGCGACGCCCGCGCCCGCGCAGCCCGACCGCTTCGGCGGGCAATGCCTCGCCGCGCCCCACGACGCGCCGGTGACGGCGCGCGAGCAGGAGGTCGCGGGACTCGTGGACAGCCTCCGCCCCGCCCTCGCCCGCTTCGAGAGCCTCGAGCGGGCGCTGGCCGAGGGCGCGCCCGAGATCTGCCTCGTGGACGCGCTTCTCGACGCGCAGGGCTATCTCGGGGTGGAGGAGAACCGGATCGTCCTGCGCGCCGCGCTCGCCCCGCCCATGCGCCAGGCCGTGCTCGTCCACGAGCTCCGCCACCTGCACCAGGCGCGCACCGGCGCCTGCCCCGGCCCGGCGCTCTCCATGGCGGAAACGGCGCGCGCCACCCTCGCCCTCGAGGCCGACGCCACGGCCGTCACGCTCCACCTCGCCTGGGCGCTCCGCGAGGAGGGCGCGGCGGCCGTCTGGGACGCCCTCTCCGCCTGGCCCGGGCAGGAGGACGTCGCCGCCGCCTTCGCCGCCGAGATGGCCGGGTCGGGCGACCCGGCCCGCGCCGCCGCCCGCGCCTTCGCCCAGTGGTATGTCTCGGACCGGCGGCGGGAAACCTACCGGATCGCGGCCTGCGCCGAGTATCTCGACCGGCAGGAGCGCAGCCACGCCCTGCCCTCCTACGGCGATCTGCCCGAGGGCTACCTCGCCGCGCTCTGCGTGCTGCCCGACGGGCGCGCCTATCCCTGCGCGCCGCCCGCGCCGGAGTGACGGCGCGCCGCCTCTTGACGCCGCCCCCGATCCGCCGCATATCCGCGCGACCCGTGGGGCCGTAGCTCAGTTGGGAGAGCGCGTCGTTCGCAATGACGAGGTCAGGGGTTCGATTCCCCTCGGCTCCACCAGTCCTTCCCCAGCATCACGCTCATGGCCGGCGCGGGGCGCGGTCCGCGGCCATGTTGCAGAGAATTTCGAACATGATCGAGGCGCCTAGGAAGGCGGTGTTGCCCGAGGGGTCGAAGGGCGGCACATCCCCGAGATCGGCGCAGTTGACGAGCTCGAAGGAGCGCAAGCCGCCGGTGGCGCCGTTCTCGGCGCGGGTGATGGTCGAGAGGTCGCGGAGTTCGCGCGGGCAGTGGCGGGGTATGCGCCAACCCGCCGGCGCGGCGCGATCACTCGGCGTCCTCCGTCTCCTCGAGGATCATCCGGAAGGTGCCGAGCGCCACGCCGCCCTCGGCGGCGCGGCCCGCGCCCTCCTCGAAGTTCACGACGATCCCGTTCTCGGGGGTCGGTGCGAAGAGGGTGCAGGAGCCGCGGGCGAGGATGCTTCGATCGCCTCCGACGGCCACCGTCACGCGGCTCACGTTGCCGGCCTCGAAGCATATCAGATAGCTGCCCAGCGCGCCCCGCGCGGCCAGGACATAGGCGTTCTCGGGAATGCCGCGCTCGAGGGCCCATGTGCCCGAAACGGAACTGTCGATCTCCGCGGCGGCGCCGAGAGGCATGCCGCAAAGGGCCATGGCTAGGGCGAGGGGGCGGTAACTGCTCAACATTTTATGGCCTCACCTATATGTTGTGAGGACACTAGCATAGTCGCGCCCGGCCGCGCCAGACCTAGTCGAATCACCAGTCATTTTCACACCCCATGCGCGCAAGTCCCGCACGCAGGTCAGTGTGACTCGAACCCGTTAACAGTCTCTGGACCCGCCCGTGGCCGTCAGCGCAGCGCCTCCACGGTGACGCCGTCCGCCGTGCGGGCGAGGCGCTGCGTCACCTCTCCCACCTCGCGCCCGGCGTCGCGGAGGATGGTGAGAAGGACGTAGTCGCCCTCTGCAAGCCCGGAAAGAGCGGCCGTTGCCCCGAAGCTGCGAACGGCCAGCGGCATCAGCGGCGTGTCCACCTCGCTCTCGAGCGCGCCGCCGAGAACCTCCCGGCCCTCCGCGTCGAGCACCGCGTAGGAGACCTCGGGGCGGAGCAGAACGTTCCCGGTGTTGACCGCCCGGAGCGCGAGCGCGTGGCGGCCCTCCTCCTCCAGGCTCGACACCCGGACCGGTTCCAGTTCCGCCGCCGGGCTGTCCTCGCCGTCCGGGCGCTTGACCTCCACGAGCGCGGTGGCGGCGCCGGCGCGCTGCCCGTCGGTGTAGCGCGCGTCGAGGCGCAGCTCGGCGTAGTGGTTCTGATGCGCGGGCTCTGTCCCGGGGAAGCGCGCCAGCAGGCGCAGGTTCCGCGCCTGGCCCGGGCGCAGGATGAAGCTGGCGGGCGCCACCTCGATCCAGGGCGCGGCGGAAAGGTCCTCTCCCCGGACCTCCGCGCTCGCGCGCCCGCCCATGCCCTCGGGCAGCGCGACCTCCACCGACACCTCGATGGGGTCGATGGCGGGGTTTTCCACGGTGACGCTGCCGGTGCGCCGCGCCCCGGCGCGGTAGTCGTAGGCGAAGACGTCCGGCTCGAGGCCGATCTCGATGTCGGTCACGAGATCCTCGATCCCGGGATGGCCCTCGAAGGCGATCTCGCGGCGCAGCGGCACGGTGCGCCGCCCGTCCACGTAGAGCTCCCCGCGCACGCGATAGTCGCCCGTGGGCAGGAGCCGGCCGAGGTCCACCGGGATCTCCAGCGTCGTCTCGGGCAGGAGCCGCCGCTCCTCGATCGCCACGCGGCGGATCTGGCGCCAGGCGTCGCTCTCGTCCTTGTAGTCCACCCAGACATCGCCGCTGAAGCGGGAATAGGTGCCGCCGCGGTTTTCCACCCGCGCCGTCACGACGGTCGTCTCGGGGAAGGGGTCGGCGCCCTCCTCCGCCGCATCCTCGGGCCCGGCCTCCGGGAAACGGTAGGACAGCATCGCGTCGGCCAGTTGCACGTCCTGCCGCGCCGGGCGGCCCTCCGTGCCAAGGATGATCGGTACGAGCAGGCGCAAGGTGAGCCGCAGCCCCTCGGCGTCCTCGGGCGGGCGGGCGGTGAGCAGGATGCCGGCCACGTAGCTGCCCCGCGCCGCCGCGGGCACCTGCATCAGAACCTCGAGAATGCTGGCCTCCCGCGCCTCCACCTGCAGCTCGGAGGGTGCGGTGATCCAGGGCGCGGCCGAGCGGGGCAGAACCTGCCCGCCCTCCTCGTAGGGCACGATGGTGAAGGCGCCGTCGGGAGTCTGGGCGAGCTGCACCACGTCCACCTCGAGAAGCCGCCCTTCGAGCTGCGAGGTGCCGGTGATCTCGATCGGGATGTCCACGGTGGTGCCGGGCGGCACTTCGCCCTCCACGGTGAGGGGGCGCACCTGGAAGCCCTGCGCCACGGCGCCGGGCGCCATGGCGCCGAGGGTCAGGAGGGCGAGAAGGAGAAGCAAGGCTGCGCGCACGGGGGACGGCCCTTTCGATGGAAACTCTTGGGTCGGTGATCGGCCCGGACGGGTTGTCGCTACGACAGCTTGCCGCGCGATTCAACGCTCACCGCGGCTGGAGCGTGATGACCACCTCCAGGCTGTAGGTGCCCGGCGCGGGCAGGCCCGAGGGCGCGTCGGTGAAGCGCGCGCCCAGATCGGCGCCCACGGCCCAGAGCCCGATGCCGCGTACGCCGTTCGCGGCGAGGCGGCCCTCCGCATCCTGGTAGACGCGGCCCTCCGCCACCGGCCCGCCGGGCCGGCCCGGCCGTCCCGGGCGACCGGGACGGCCCGGCCGGTCCAGCCAGTCCGGCGGCCCCGGATCGCCGAGCCAGTCGGGGCGGCCGGGCTCGCCCAGCCAGTCGGGCCGCCCGGGCTCGCCTAGCCAGTCCGGGCGTCCCGGTCCGCCGATGACGCGGCGCAGTTCGAGATAGAGCCGGCCCCCGATGCGGTGGGTGCCGTCCGAGAAGGCGGGCTGGCGGTAGCCCGCGGGCGCGGGCGGGCCGGGCTGCCATGTCGGGAAATCGACGGTGACGGTGTAGGGCACGGTGGAGAGCACCCGGAAGCGCGCGGCGTCCCGCGTGGCCTCGAACCCCGGCGGCGCGAGGAGGTCGGTCACGACGTAGTCCACCTGCCGGTCGAGCACCTGCACCAGCAGCGCGTCCCGCCCGCCCGGCCGCGGCACGATCTGCCCGCCCTGCTGCGCCACGGCGGGCGCGGCGAGGCCGGAGGCGAGAAGAAGCGACAGAAGGGCGCGGACCAGTCTCATGATACGGGGCCAGCTAATCCGAGCGCGGGCCCGGACGCAACACAGCCGCGCCCCCGTGTCCGGGCCGCGCGGCTGCGAAGGGGTGGCGAAGGGGCGGCAAGGTGCCCCTTCGCGCAAACCGTCGGTCGCGATCAGGAGGCCGAGACCGTGATCTCGACGTCGAGGGAGTAGGTGCCGGGCGCGGCCACGTCGCCAGGACAGGTGGTGACGTTGGGCGATGCTTCGGTGTTGACGCCGTAGGTCGCGATGCCGGGGTTGAACGTCGTCGGAACCGTGAGCGGCGTTGCGCCTCCGGCAGCTCCAACACGGTCATTCTGTACGCCAGGACTCGGATCGGGGTCGAACGAGACCGTGCCCCCGATAAAGCAGTCGCCATTGTCATAGGCCGCCTGGCTGTAACTACCGGGGTTGCTCAGGCCGGTGATTTCGTCCCACGTCAACCAGTCGAGCTCGATGTTGTAATCCACGTTGGCCGTGACCTCGAAGAGTGCCTTGTCACTCGCAGCCGCGTTCGTGACGTTGCTGTTGTCAGGCACGCCGGAGCCTGCCGTGATGTCGAGGTCGCCGATCGTGGAGTCGCTCGTGCTGGTGATCGCGATGTAGTCGCCGACGGTGGCGTTCAGCGTGACGGTGTCGGTGGCCTGCGCGTAGGCGCCGGTGGCGAGAAGGGCGAGGGCGCTCGCCGTGGCTGCAAAGGTCTTCATGTCTGTCCTCCAGTGTCCTGGGCAATGCTCAAGGTTTCAGGCCGCGGGGCGGGTCTGCGGCCCGGGCACCGGGAAGTTCCACAACGAGCTGGCCGAAAAAATGTGGGCGCTGCGGCGGAATTGGGCTCAGCGTGGCGACAATGCGCCCTTTCCGAGGACGACGAACCCTTAAGATATTGTAAAATAAACCATTACAACTTTTACATGCGCCATATTCTTTCCAACAATTTTTTTCGAGCGGCTTGTCTGCCCGAGACTGCGGCACGCAACATCTTGTGGGTCGGTCCGCGCATCGGGAAACAATCGAGAGTCGAAGGAGATTCGCGCGCCCCGCTCCAGCGCCGCGGCGAGGGTGCCCCTGGGGAAGCGCGCACGCCGCTCCCGCATGGCGCGGGCCGGGCTGCGAGGGGTGGCAAATTGACGACACTTTCCCCCGCTTCCGGCGAAATCCCCTGTTTTCAGCATCTTTCGCGTGCTAGCTAATCTCAAAAGCCGTTGTGCCGCATCCAAAGACAATGAGCAGCGCGGCGCGGCGGACACAGGCCGGACCCACCGGCGGACGTCTCGAGGCAGGAAAAGATGCAGCTGAGAACGAGAACCGGCAGACTGATCGCGGGGATTCTGTGCGCGCTCGCGCTGGCCGCCGCGCCCGCCGCCGACGCGCAGGGCCGCGCGGTGGTGGACAACGTCTTCTTCCAGACCGACCTGCGCACCGCGCTGGAGGACATCGCGGCCCAGACGGGCGCCAACATCGTGGCCGACCCGAGCGTGCAGGGCATCGTCACCGTGACGATCGAGGACGCGACGATCGACGACGCGCTCGACCTTCTTCTCGCGGGCACGGGCTACCGCGTGGTGGAGCGCCCGAACTACTATCTCGTCTACAACCCCGATCCCCGCGGCGACCTTTTCGCCGAGGTGTCCGACACGGAAGTGATCCCGCTGCGCAACCTCGAGGCCGCCGCCGCGCGCGACCTCCTGGTTGAGCCGCTCCGCAAATACGTGCGCCCCGACAGCGGGAACCGCCGCCTCGTCGTTTCGGCGCCGCCGGAAATTCTGGCGGTGCTCCGGCAGGACATCGAGACGATCGACCGGCCCAACTCCGACCAGACGATGTTCGTCGCGCTCACCTATGTCGAGGCGGCGAGCGCGCGGGAGCTGCTGCCCGCCGAGGGCACTACCGTCACAGGCCACTGGCTTGACGGTTCGGGCGGCGGGGCCAGACCGGCAGCCGTGACGAAGAATGCCCACGGCTTCT